>JAIROU010000012.1 GCA_031257375.1 Bifidobacteriaceae bacterium | reverse complement strand
CCGCGATAAAGGTTATGGCGACTTTGCCCGCAACCAGAGCAGAGCTATCAGAGTTGGCTTCCGCGTACTGCGCCGCAACATCCGCCGGCGTCGAGCTGGCGCTGTCCGCCCACTAAACCCGGGGACGGTCCTTTCGTCTCAAACTTGGGGACAGACCCTTTGCCAGGTCCAAGGGTCTGTCCACCGACGGCCGGTTGGCGCCCGGAGGGCGATTGGACTCGGCCGGGGAAAAATGGCATGCTTTTAGATCGCGCGTTTTGGCGCGGTCGAGGCCCCGTGGCGCAGTTGGTTAGCGCGCCGCCCTGTCACGGCGGAGGTCGCGGGTTCAAGTCCCGTCGGGGTCGCGGACAGTCGTCAGGCCGGTGGCCCACCGGTCTGATCTGCCGTTGGGGGCCGGTTCACTCACGGCCGCCGAGGCTCGATAGCTCAGTTGGGAGAGCGTCCGCCTGAAAAGCGGAAGGTCAGCGGATCGATGCCGCTTCGAGCCACCACGGCTAGTTGCCCCGCGAAGGCTCCTCCGTTGCGCTCCGGATCTTTCGCGGGAACCCCGAGGTCCGAGAAACTCGGCTCAGGCGTCAAGGTTTCAGTTGCCAAGGCATCTAGGGCCGGGCGACGAGCGACGAGAATCTCCGTCAGTGCGCGCGCGCCTGGCGCCGCAGCGTTATGCCGCGTTGCGCGAGCTGGCGGCCACCTGCGGCACCACCAGCCGAATAGCTGGACCAGGCGTGACCGGCGCCTTCCGATGGGACGCCGTTTTCGCCACGCCGCGGGCTTGGCCAACACCACGGCGGGGCGGGTTTGCACCGATCCGGCGACCGGGCGGCTGCTGGTGGATGTGCCCCTGGCGATCACCCCGGCAGACGTGCGGTCTTTGGAGGACGAGGCATGAGCGTCCTAATCGACGCAGATGCTCTCATCGCGTTGGTTACCCCCGGGTGCGGCCTCATGGGGACAAGTTCGCCACCTTCGACCGAGGCGCTGCGGCCCAGTGCGGCGACGTGTCCTGGTTGATCCCGGAATCCCCAGTCGCCCCGGCCACCAACGCCGCCGAGCAATCAGGTTGACTAAGATGTTAGTCAGCTTTAGTCTAAGTGAATGGCGATCATCAACACGCTGGAGGCGAAGACCCATTTTTCGCGCCTGATGGCGCGGGCCGAGGCGGGCGAAGAAGTGATCATAGCCCGCGCCGGGGTGCCGAGTGTCAGGCTGGTGCCTGTTTCAGAGGGCGAGGCTGCGGCGGGAGCCAGGGTGTTCGGCGCGGACCCCTCGGTGCGCCTGCCTTTGGACTCGCCGTTCTTCGAGGAGTTGCCGGAAGACGAACTGGCGGCCTGGGAATGAACCTTCTTCTCGACACGCATGCCTTCCTCTGGCTGGTCGGCGAGCCGTCGAAACTGCCGGGCGGCTTACTCGCCGCGTTGGCCGATGCGCGCAACCGGTTGGCGGTGTCCGCCGCCTCGGCCATGGAGGTGTCGACCAAGGTCAGGATTGGCAAGCTCGCCACCGCTGCGCACCTGGCCGACCCCCAGACCTGGGCGGCCCGCGTGCGCCAGGTCGGCGCCTGGCCGCTGCCGATCACTCACCAAGAGGCGATACTCGCGGGGAGCCTGCCATGGGACCACCGCGACCCCTTCGACCGCTTCCTAGCGGCCCAGGCGCTGCTCGGAAGCATGACCCTAGTCAGCCGCGACCAGGCGTTCGCCGACCTGTCGGGGCTCCGCAGGCTCTGGGACGCGCCGAAAGCCCAGACTGTTTGAGCGCCAACCTCCCGAAGGGGAGAACGAGGCGCCTTTCGGCCTCTGCGATGCCCGATGCCGTCGGGTCCCTCGACTGGCTGTCGACCGCCACGGTTTTAGGCCATCCGGGAAAGCGGGTGGGATCGTCAGCGCCGGGCGCCGGCCTCCCCGGCCCGTCGACCGGCGGTAGTGCTCCAGTCTCGCACTATAAGCGCAGCGCGAGGGCGGGCCAGGCCACGACGGCGAATCGGATCAGGCGTCCGACCAGGGTCACGGTGACGAAGTCGAACCGGTGCATCTTGGCGGCCCCGGCCGCGACGGTGGTCAGCAGCAGCGGCGGGAAGCCGATGACGGCTGAGGCCGCCAGGACGCCGACCCGCCGGGCGCGGGTGTCCATCAACGCCAGGCCGCGATCAGACCAGCGCTTGACCCAGGCCTTGAAGGCTTGCCAGCGCGGATGCCGCCGTCGGCCGGCGGCTCGCCCGGCCGGGCGCGGGCGGTCAGCCTTGGTCCGGCGCCGGGCGGACAGGTTTCGACCGGCCCGGACGGCCTCGTAGATGAGGACCTTGCCAGCGGTCTGGCCCACTGTCACGGCCACCACCGCCCCCAGGCCGCCGCCGGAGGTCGTTGTCGCGACCGCCGCGAGGGTCAGCAATTCGGCATTGATCCAGGGAATGAAGGCAGAGGTGAAGCCGACGCCAAGACTGGCGGCCACCAAGATCGCGATGCTGTCAACGGTCGCCATTCTAGAGCCGACCCGGCCCGGGGCCGGGCCGTCCCCAGGTTTAGCGCGATGATTCCGCGCGGCAACCGGGGCCTGAAGTGTCCTGCGCCGGGCCGCTGGTGGGCCAGGCCCTTGCCGGTGAGCGCCACCAATGCCGCCTGGTCTTGCGCGCCGGATCGAGGTTGTGGCGGCGGTTCAGAGTTGGCTGGCCACGATGAGCAAGATCAGCACGGCGGCCAGGGCGGCGCCGATGGCGATGTAACCGATGATCAACCCGGCCAGGGCCATTCCGGCGCCGCGCTCGCCGGAGCGGCGAATCTGACTGCGGGCGATGTGGCCAAAGATGACCGCCAGGACGGCGCCGGCCCCGGTCACCGCGATCACCAGCGAAGCGATGGCCAGGCCGTTGGTGGGGGCCGCCGCGCCGGCGGGCAGATAGCCGCCGGGCGCCGGATAGCCGCCGGGCGCCGGATAGCCGCCGGCGGGCGGATAACCGCCGGGCGTCGGATAGCCGCCGGGCGTCGGATAACCGCCTGAGGCTGCCCAGGCAGCGTTCTGGGCGGCCCAGGCGGCCTGCTGCGCCTCCAGACGGGCGGCCTTGGCGGCTTTGCGCGCCGGCGATGCTGTGTCGATGCTGGCGCCCAACAGCCCGGCGGCCGCCACCACCACCAGCGAGGCGACCAGGCCGATCGGCCCGGCCAAACGGGTAATGGCCAAGATCGCTTCGAAATCCTCGGGCAAGCTGCGGTGAGAAAAGGCCCCGGCCACCACGAGCACCACGAGGTTGATCAACGCGACCAGACCGGGCAAGGCCAAGGCCGCGAAAGCCGCCCGGCCGCGGCCGCGGGCGCACAGCCACCAGCCGACGGCGCAGACGGGCCACAGGAGCAGCAAAACAAGGCTGACCAGATCGCCGGCTTCGCCCAGCCAAATGCCAAGCGTCGAGTCGTATCGCATTTGCTGAAAAGTCCGCGGTCGCAGGCTGGCTTCGAACACCACCGCCACGATCAGCGCGATGGACCAGGCCAGGTATCCGCCCAGCCGGCCGCTTCCGGCGCCCGCCCGGCGCCTCAAACCGACAAACACCACCAAGCCGGCGATCAGCAACGCCCGCAAGCACAAATCCACGATCTCGTTGGTCGGTCGGCCCGCTGGGGCGGGTTCCAGCACTTCATATGGCACACGGGTGAGCACGGCCGCGACCGCGCCGAAGCCGACGACCAGGTGCGCCGTCACCCACCAGGCGTCGCCGCCGGAGCGGGCGCGCGCCGGACCGTCGGCGGTCGGCTGTGATCGCGTGGCGGCCACCGCCAACAACACCGCTCCCACCAGTATCAGACCCAGATCCGCGAGTAAGGCGCCGGGGTTACCGGACAATTCCGTCCGCCAATTGTCGTAGGTCTGACCGGCCACCTCGCAAAGACCGGTGTACGCGCCCACCAGGCCCAAAGCGCTGAACGACCACAGCCGCACGCCCGGCCGCCGGACGGCGAATCGGGCCAGGGTGCCCGCCAGGGCGCAATAGCTGCCAACGCAGACCAGCCGGATGGCCAACGGAAGAACAAAGCGCCTCATGGTTCGGTCTGCGGGGAGGCCTGACCAAAAAAGGTTGGGCAAGGGGTCGAGCATTGAGCGAGGCCGGAGCGTCACCACTATGAAAACCACCAGGCCGAGTGCCAACGCGATGGCGCCGACCCAGGCCAGCGGCTTGATCCGGTCAGCCGTTTGGCCCGGCGGCGAGTGGGGCGGGGTGCCGGCCCCGCCCGATGGCCACCGGTCCAGTTCGCGGACGGGCGCCGGGCCGGCCGGAGGCGGCGGTGAGTGGGGCGGGGCTTGGGGCGGCGAGATGGGACCGCCGGGCTGATTCAGCGAAGGATCAGCGGGGGGGGGGCGCGATTGCAGCTCCGCAGGCCGAGCAGAACGCTCCGCTGGCCGCAGCTTGACAGTTGGGGCAGACTCGCATGTCAGTCCTCAGAAATCGGGAGGGTCAGGGGATTGGAATCGACCGTATCACGGCCGACTGAAATTCGCGGAAACGTCATAGGTCAAGCTTGCGAGGTTGTTTGGCCACGGCGTGGCCGCCGAATTGGTTGCGCAGGGCGGCCACGGCGCGCATGGCGGCGTTGTCGCCGCCCTGGGAGGTTTGGCGGGCGTAGAGGGCGGCGGCGGTGGCGGGCAGGGGAACGCCCAGTTCGAGGGCGGCCGCCACCATCCAGCGGGCCTCGCCGGATTCGGCGGCCTGGGGGGCCAGCGAGGCCAAGCCCGGATTGTCGCCGCAGGCCCGCGCCAGCAGGTCGAGCAGCCAGGAGCGGATGACCGTGCCGGACCGCCACGAGCGGACCACCGCGTCTGGGTCGGGCACCAGGTCCGAGGCCTGCATCAGGCCGTAGCCCTCGCCCAGCGCCTGCATCATGCCGTATTCGATGCCGTTGTGAACCATTTTGGTGAAATGCCCCGCCCCGACCGGCCCGGCGTGGACCAAGCCGTCCGGCCCGTCAGGCTTCAGGGCCGCCCAGACCGGGGCCAGCCGCTCGAAGGCCTCCGGCGAACCGCCCACCATCAGGGCGTAGCCCTCGTCCAGGCCCCAGACCCCGCCCGAGACGCCCGCGTCGAGGAACTCGATCCCGCGTTCGGCCAGTGCGGCGGCGTGCCTCTGATCCTCCGAGAAGGGCGAATTGCCGCCGTCGACCACCAGGTCGCCCGGTTCCAGCAGGTCGGCCAGGGCGGCGATGGACGATGCCGTCGCCTCGCCCGCCGGGACCATCACCCAGACCGCGCGGGGCGGGGCCAGGACGGCGGCCAGTTCTTCCAGTGACGCCACGTCGCGCCCGGAGGCGGGCGAGCGGTCATACCCGACCACGTCGATTCCGGCCCGCCGCAGGCGGGCGGCCATGTTTCCGCCCATCCGGCCAAGGCCGATCATTCCCAATCGCATATCCGGTCCTCCGTTCAAGGGCGCCGCAGCGGTGGCGCTACGAGCTGGGGTGGCGCGCGGCCGGGCCAAGAGCGCTGACGTCAGTCTTCGGCATCGGCGGCGTAGTCGTCATAGTCGGCCGGCTCGGCATCGCCCGAATAGCGGGCGGCGTACTCGGCGTACGGGTCGTCGTCGGCGCTGGTGTCCGAGGCCCCCTTCAACTCGCGCTCCAACGCGCGGTAGTCGGTGTCGGGGGTGTAGTACTTGAGCTTGCGAGCGACCTTGGTCTGCTTTGCCTTTTGACGGCCCCGCCCCATGTGTACGTGACCCCCTCGCGCTATCCGGCCGACATGATCGTATCCGCCTACGTTACAAGATCGGATGGGGCCAAGTCGAGTGGCGCCGCCGGGCGGGATCTGGTTCAGGCCCGATATTCATCTACCAGCAGAACCGCGCCGCCCTCGACGCCTTTCGCGCCGCTGGTCAAGTCGGCCGGGCCGGCCGCGCGGGCCATCGCCTCGGCCTGGACGTCCGCCGCCGAGGCCACCCGTCCGATCGGCGCGACCTGCTCCCCGGCCGCCGCCAGGACGGCTTGGGCGCGGCCCAGAGCCGGTTCGGCCACCACGGCCGCCATGCCGATGCCGAGGTTGAGGCTCCGCTCCAGGTCCGTCCAGCCGAGGCGGCCGGCCTGGTGGAGGACTTGGAAGACCGGCGGCACCGGCCAGGCGGCGCGGGAGACGACGGCCCCCAGGCCCGGCGGCAGGACGCGGGACAGGTTGGCGGCCAGGCCGCCGCCGGTGACGTGGCTGAGTCCGTGCAGGTCCGGCCCCAACTGGCGGGCCAGGGCCAAGACTGAGCGGGTGTACAGGCGGGTCGGCTCCAGCAGTTCCTCGCCCAAGGTCCGGCCGAACTCCGGCACCGGTCGCTCCCAGCTCCAGCCGAGTTCTCGGACCACGGCCCGGACCAGCGAATACCCGTTCGAGTGGAGCCCGGATGAGGCCAGGCCCAGGATCACGTCGCCCGGGCGCACGCGCTCCGGGCCGAGCAGGTCCGCCCGTTCGACAACGCCGACCCCGGCCCCGGCCAAGTCGTACTCGTCGGGCCGCATGACGCCGGGGTGCTCGGCCGTCTCGCCGCCGATCAGAGCCGTCCCGGTGGCGCGGCAGGCGGCGGCGATCCCTTCGACCACGGCCGCGATCCGGCCCGGCTCGACTTTGCCGGCGGCGATGTAGTCGGTCATGAACAGCGGCTCGGCGCCGGTCACCACAATGTCGTCAACCACCATCCCGACCAGGTCGAAGCCGATCGTCTGGTGGACGCCCATGGCTTGCGCGACGGCCAGTTTGGTGCCCACGCCGTCAGTCGATGTGACCAGCACCGGATGGTCGAAGTTCTTCAGCCCGGCGGCGTCCCACAGCCCGGCGAAGCCCCCCAGCCCGGCCATGACCTGCGGTCCGAGGGTCGCCTTGACGCTGGCGCGCATCAATTCCACGGCCCGGTCGCCGGCCGCCACGTCGACGCCGGCCTTGGCGTAGGCGTTCGGCTCGGTCATGGGCGCTCCAGCGCGCCGCCGCCGCCGACGGCCGGGACGGCGGTGCCGATGCCGTCGGGCCGGGCGGGCGGACGTTGGCCGGGTTGGCGGTCGTCCAGCGCCCGGTGGTCGGCCGAGGTCGGCCAGTCCGGCGCCTCCAGGAGGTATTTGCCCAGCGCTTTCGACTCCGGCTGGACCTCGATCGGGTACTGGCCGGTGAAGCAGGCGGCGCAGAGCTTCCCGGCCGGGCGGCCGGTGGCGGCGATCAGCCCGTCCAGCGAGATGTAGCCGAGCGAGTCGGCCTCGATCGAGGCCCTGATCTCATCGACCGTCAGGCCGGCGGCGATCAGTTCGGCCCGGGTGGCGAAGTCGATCCCGTAGAAGCACGGCCACATGACCGGCGGGCTGGAGATGCGGACGTGGACCTCGCGGGCGCCGGCCTCGCGCAGCATCCGCACCACCGCCCGCTGGGTGTTGCCGCGGACAATCGAGTCGTCGACCACGATCAGCCGCTTGCCCCGGATGACCTCTTTGAGCGGGTTGAGCTTGAGCCTGATCCCAAGCTGGCGGATCGTCTGCGACGGCTGGATGAACGTCCGCCCCACGTAGGCGTTCTTGGTCAGCCCCTGGGCGAACTCGATGCGGCTCTCAGCCGCGTAGCCAATCGCCGCCGGCGTCCCGGACGAGGGCACCGGTATGACCAGATCGGCCTCGACCGGATGCTCGCGGGCCAGCATCCGGCCCATCTCGAGGCGGGCGGCGTTGACCGAGCGGCCGCTCACAACGCTGTCCGGCCGGGACAGGTAGACGTATTCGAACAGGCAGGTGGCCGGGGTCGGCTCGGCGAAGCGGACCGACCTGAGGCCGTTCTCATCGATCGCCACCAGTTCGCCCGGCGCCACGTCGCGGACCAGCGAGGCGCCGACTATGTCCAGCGCGGCCGTCTCCGAGGCCACCACCCAGCCGTTCTCGAGCCGTCCCAGGACCAGCGGCCGGACCCCGTGGGGGTCGCGGGCGGCGTACAAGGTTGCCTCGTCCATGAACACCAGCGAGAACGCGCCCTGGACCGATTTCAGCAGGTCGATGGCTGTTTGCTGGAGGGTGTGGTCGAGGTCGCCGGCCAGCAGCCCGGTCAGCACGGCGGTGTCGGTGGCGGCCTTGGCGGCGGCCTTCGGGTCGCGCGCGCCCAGCCGCCAGGCCAGTTCGGCGGTGTTGGTCAGATTGCCGTTGTGGGCCAGGGCGACGGTCCCCCCGGCCGTTGGCCCAAGTGTCGGCTGGGCGTTCTCCCAGTTCGACCCGCCGGTGGTGGAGTACCGGGTGTGGCCCACCGCGATGTGCCCGATCAGCGCGTTCAGCGCGCCCTCGTTGAAAACCTGCGAGACCAGGCCCATGTCCTTGTAGACCACGATCTGCCGCCCGTTGGAGGTAGCGATCCCGGCCGACTCCTGGCCGCGGTGCTGCAGCGCGTACAGCCCGAAGTAGGTCAGTTTGGCGACTTCCTCGCCGGGCGCCCAAACCCCGAACACGCCGCATTCGTCTTGGGGACCCTTCTCGCCCGGCATCAGGTCATGCCCGAGCCGTCCGTCCGCGCGCGCCACCGTCCTATGGTGTCACACACCCGCGCCGCCTCCGCTCCCAGTTCCGCTGTGGGCCAAAAGCCCTAGCCCGATGCCGCCCGCCTGCCCCCGCCAAACACGGCGCAGACCGCTTCCCCCTCGCCGCTCGCTCAGTTGGGGGCGGCGGACCGGTAGCGCTGACGGGCGGCTTCCGCCGTGGTGCCGAGCGCCTGCCCGATCCGGTGCCACGAGTCACCCTCGGTCCGCGCGGCCCGGACCAGCCGCGAGATCTCATTCTCGACCTGTCGCCGTTGGTAGCGCAGTCGCCGCAGCGCCATCAGCCGCGGCAGATCCGCGCCCGGAGTGGCCTCGATTCCGGCCTCGAATCGGTCGGCCACCTGCGCCGCCCACGCCTCCAGCTCGGCCCGCTGCCCGGCTGTGAAGTCTTCAATGCTCATGGCTTCAATCCTCCCTTCCGCAGTCTCGTCTCTGGCGGCCATGGCGTGGACAACGCATGTGGCGCCGTAGTCTTCGCGCTGGACCACTCCGACCTCGATCAGGCGCGCGCCGCTCGTGTCCGGTCCGATCAACATGGCCAGCGGCCTGTCCCCCGACTCGCCGACGAACCAGCCAATGGCAAATGCGTACGCGCTCAAGATGTCCTCATCCCCGACGCCGTGGCGCCCGGCGCTCTCCATTATGAGCGGCTCGTCATCCACCTTGCCAAGAATACTAGGCAAGTGTCCTTTGGGCCAAACGCCATCGCCCGGTGCCGCCCGCCCGCCCCCCTGCCCAGCATCGCCCGATGCCGCCTGGTGGCGCTCGGTTCAGCGCCCGCCCGCGAGGGCCTTCTTGGCATCCTTGAGCAGCAGCAGCAGGTGAAGTAGGTCCGTTGGTGAAGCCTCGAACTCGGCGAAGTTCATGTAGAAGGCCCGCGCCGACTCATCGAGCGCATGGACCAAGAGCGCCCTCACGGCGACCTGTTCGCCAACGTTCAACGTCCGCAGCAAGGCGTCCTTGAGCAGCGCCCGTCCCAGGCCGAGGCCCTGGAACCGGCGCTCGACGCCGAGGCGAGCGAGCAGTATGACGGGTATGTCGTGGCGGCCGGCGCCTTTCGCGACGCGCTCAGCCGCGTCGGCCGTCGCGACGGCGCCGGTGGCGAGCGCGTAGTACCCGGCGACCCGCATGGTCTCCAGTTCGGTGGCGACGTAAACGGAGCTTAGGCCAGCCCGGTCGCTGGCGAACGCGAACTTGCGCAGCCAGTCGCTGGTGGCGTCGTCGCCGCAGTCGAATTGTCCGGTGTCATGCTGCTGGGTCAGCCGATGGGGCCTGCGGAATCCCATCAGTCGATGAAAGGATCGTCAGCGGCCAGCGACGCCGCCAGGCGGGGCTTGAAAACGGTCGGCCGGTCAAGCATGGCCCTGAAACGCCCGAAAGCCTCGCCGTCGAGGTCGAACCAGCGGCGATCCGCCAGCACCCGCGCGGCCCGATCAGTCGCGCTCTCGAGCACAAATTCACTCACGCTTCGGTGAGTGGCCGCCGCCGCTCTGCGAATCAGCCGGTCCTGTTCTGGGGAACTGCGCACGTTCATCCTGGTTGTCTTGACCCTGACGCCAGCGGGCATGTCCAACTCCTATCGCCTGCCCGCTCCAATCAGCGGGCCATCCACGCACACCAGGAACAATACCAGTCCCCGTGCCTAATGTACGTACAGGCGGGGTTACCAGATTCGGGTGCGGGCGGGGCCGGGGCGGAGGGAGGCGATCGGGCCGGGGACGCCCAGGTCTTCGGCCGGCTGGCCGAGCAGGTCGGTGCCGAGGATCAGGGCGGAGCCGTCCGGGGACTCGAAATCGGCGTTGGACATGCGCGTTCGCGGGAGGGTAGCGGTCGACTGCAGTGGAACGCGGACCTGGGCGAAGGCGGGCGGGAAATCGGTCGCCAGCCAGACGGCACTCTCCACCGTCTGGAACTCGATGGCGGGCGAGGCGGGCGCGGTGACGGCGGCGGGCTCTCCCGGGGAGGGCGCGGCGGCGCCGAGGTAGAGGTTGTGGGCCAGGTAGACCGGCTGCTTCAGGCCGATGACGGCCTCCAGATCGCCCGGCAGGACCGCGTCGACGCTGGCCAGGTAGGCCTCGAAGGAGGCGGGGTGGCCGGCGTAGCGGGCGGTGCCGTACGCCGCCGGTACCGGCAGGTCGGCTTGGCCGGCGTAGGCGGCCGAGACGTCGTTCGGGTCGGCGCCGGGGCCGTAGAAAATGTTTCCGACCCAGCGGTCGTCGCCGCCGTAAATGACCCCGTAGCCGGCCACTTCGGTCGAGTGCGGGACGTGGTACGGGGTCGCCCGGTCCATCACCGACTCGAGGCGCACGGCGCCCGCGACCAGGTTGCCCACAAAGGCGCCGCCCTGGCTGAACAATTCGATCGAGGCGCGCGACCCGAAAATGTTGTGGTCGACGGTGTACGGTCCGTGGCTGACCTCGATGAAAATATCGCGGTCATTGTTGTAATAGACATTCTGGGTGACTCTGGTGCCCTGGGTTTCCCAGTCCAGCCAGGTGCCGAGCGAGCAATCGTGGATTCGGTTGTGGCGGATCTCGACGTCCAAGGCGGCGTGGAGTTTGATGCCTGCGATCTCGTACCCGTAGAATTCGCGCTTGAGGGCGATGTTATAGATGTGGTTGTCGCAAATCTGCGAGAAGACCCCGCCGAGGTGCCCCACAATCCCCGTCTGGCCGCAGTCGTAGATGGTGTTTCGCCTGATCACATGCGACCCGACGCGCTCCTTGGACCAGCCCATCGCGCGGGCTGAGAAGACCGCCTCCAATTGGTACTGGTAGCCGGGCTTGTCGCGCCGGCGGCTGAAGAAATTGTCGCCGGTGGTGACCTCTTTGCCGATCGAGATGCCGGAGCATTTGGCGTCGTGGATCATGTTGTCCTCGATGATCCAGCCTTTCGACCAGTTGGGGCCTATCAGACCGGGCTGGTCGGCCGTCGGCGGCGCCCAGGGACTAGCGGCCTGCGCCAATTCGAACCCGCGCACCGTGATGTAATCCCGGCCGGTGATCTCCGGGTAGAAGACGGAGCGGCGGACGTTTATCTCGACCAATTCTTCATTCGGGTCGGCGCCCTGGAAATTCGCCCAGATTATGGTCTGGTCCGGGCCGACCTCGGCGTGCCAGACCAACTGGGTCTGGTCCGGGTCCGCCACCGGGTCCTCCACCCCGGTCCAGTGGTCGCGGACGGCCGTCCGGCGGGGCGGGTCGGCCAGGCCCTCCTTGGCGGTGACCTCGAACAGGCCGCGGCCGTTCAAGTAGACATTGCCGAGGTGCTTGACCGGCTCGTCCAGGGCCTGTTTGACCAGCCAGTCGCCGTCGACGGGCTGGTCGAACGGGTTGAACCGGCCGAACAACCGGTTCGGCACGGCCGCCCGCCAAACCGTCCGGCCCAGCGACGGATCGCGGGTCCAGCCCGTGACCGGCTCCGACCCCTTGATGACGACGTGCTCGCCGGTGGCCGCCCGGTAGGTGATCCGGCGTTGGTCGCTCAGCCCGCCCAGGCGCGGGCGCACCCATTCGCGGTAAGTCCCGGCGTGGACCACCACCTCGTCGCCGGGGGCCGCCAACTGGGCGGCGTGGTTGATGGTGCGGAACGGATCGCCCGCCCGGCCCGAGGCTTGGTCGGAACCGGTGACGGCGACATGGTACTGGGTCACGCTTCGACTCCTTCTGTGCGGTTTCCTTCGCAAGAACGCTAGCGCTGCTTTCCGCCCGCGTGGGCGGCTTGCGCAGGGAAAGTTTTTCGAGCCCGCCCAGCCCCGCCCCTTCCCGCCCGTCGGCCGCAGAGCCGACCCCGGCCGGTCTCCCCCACCGGATCGGCCTCAGTCGGTGGGTTCCGGCGACGGCGCCGTCGACTCGCCCTCGATCAGCCTGGTCGCCAACTGCGGGTGCGGCGAATAGGGCCGCTCGCCCTTGATCAGGCCCAGAGTCGAGCGGACGGCCAGGCGGCGGAGGCCGGACAGCGGCTGGGCCACGCAGGTCAGGCGCGGGGTCGACCAGCGGGCCAGCATAGTGCCGTCGAAACCGACCACCGACCACCGACAACTGGTCCGGTACGGCCAACCCCTTCTCCGCGGCCGCCGCCATGCCGTGGCGGCGCTCGCGGGCGAAAGTGGAGTCCTGGCGCCCGATCACTACTCCGATTCGGCGGTGGCCGAGTTCCAGCAGGTGCGACGCGGCGGTGTAGCCGCCGGCGAAGTTGTTGGCCGAGATCGACGCGACCCCGGCGTCGAGCAGGCTGTGGCAGTCGAGCGCCAGGAGCGGCAGCCCGACGCGCTCGCAAGCGTCGATTTGCGCCCGGCTGAGATCGCAGGTGATGAAGATGGTGCCCTGGCAGCCGCCCCCCAGGAGCGAGTTGGCCCGTTCGTTCATGCTTTTGTCGTCATCTCCCGGCAGCTTCCCCAGCAACCGCACGATCACCTGGACGCCTTGGTCGCTGGCTCCTTCCAGGATCGACTGGAGAATATGGAGGCTTCGCCAGGATGTGTGGGTGGTCGGGGCTGTCCGGCCGGGGCGGTTGGGAGATTTGAGCGTCGGGGCTGATCAGGGCGATGGGGTTGTCGACGCCGCGGCCGGGCTGCGCGGCGTCGGCAATCCCTTCGCCCCGGCCGCGCCCCGTTGCGAGGCCCGAACCGGCGCCGCCG
>JAIROU010000010.1 GCA_031257375.1 Bifidobacteriaceae bacterium | reverse complement strand
GCCCGATGCCGCGCCCGCCCGCCGGTGCCCTGGGCGGCAGTTGGTCAGTCGGCCGGGTCGGGGATCTGGTAGGGGAGGCGGCGGACGGCGCCGGTCAGGGCTTGGGCGCGGGCGGCGCGGCCGGGGGCGGACGCCAGTTCGCGGTCGCGCCGCTCGCAGACCACCGCCGCCAGGTAGCGTTCGGGGTGGGCGCCCGGCGGCGGCGCCGGGGCGGTCCGCTGGCCGATCTCGGCCGCCAGGGCTATCGCTAGCTGCTGGCGCGAACTGGGTGACAGGGTGTGCGCCCGGAGCAGGAATTGGCGGGCTCGGAGCGCCAGGCCGTCGCCCACGGCGCCGATGTCGGCGATCCGCGCCCAGGGCGCCAACTCCGGCGGCATCGGAACCGACAGGACCTCCAGGCGGACCCCGCGGGTGCGCATGACATAGGTGCCGGCCAGGAAGTCGCCCACCCGCTTGCCGCGGTCGTTGAACATCATGGTCAACAAGGCCACCGCGCCGAGGGTGGCCCAGATCTCGAACACCGCCGTCAGCGCGCGGGTGAGGGCCTGGCGCGCCCGCACCGGGCTGCCGTCGTCCTGGACCGCGCGGATCCCGGCCGCCAACTTGCCCAGCGAACGCCCCCGGCTGAGGGTTTCCACGGCTGTCGGGATGACCAGCAGCACCAAGGCCATCCCGGCCAGGACGGCGGCGGTCTGGGCGGCCTCGTCCCAGGCCGGGAAATCGGCCAGGGCCAGGGCCAGCACCAGGCCGAAAGCCTCGACGCCGACCAGGCAGAGGTCGAGCAGGAAGGCCACCAACCGGATGGCGAACGAGGCCGGCCGCAGTTCGAGCTTGACGGCCTCGCCGGTCACGACCTCGTCATCGTGCAAGTCCGGCTCCTGGGTCGGGCCGTCTCGGCGGCCTGTTCGGCGGCCTGTTCGGCGGCCGTTCCGAGGGCTGGCGGGGGCTGACAGCGGGAGCGGCACCCCATTAGGGTAGCGGGGTGGACATCGAGGCGTTCACGGCCGAGCGGGCCGGCTCCTGGGAGCGGCTGCGGGCGCTGGCGGCCCGGCGGCGGCTGGGCGGGGCCGAGGCGGACGAGCTGGTGTGGCTGTACGAGCGGGTGGCGACCGACCTGTCGCGGCTGCGGTCCGAGGCCCCCGACCCGGCCCTGGTCTCGCAGCTCTCGGCCCGCCTGGGCGCGGCTCGGGCGCGCATCCTGGGCGCCCACGACACCTCGACCGGGGCGCTTCGCCGGTTCTTCGAGGTGACCGTGCCAGAGGCGTTGTACCGGCTGCGCTGGTGGGCGCTCGGCTGCACCCTCGCCAGCCTGGCCGTGGCGCTGGCGTCCGGCATCTGGGTGGTCGCCCATCCCGCGGCGCTGGCCGTGCTGGGCACGGCCGAAGAGCAGCAGGCGTATGTCGACTCGGCCTTCGCCGAGTACTACTCCGAATACGCCCACACCAGCTTCGCCGCCCTGGTCTGGACCCACAACGCCCGCATCGCGGCGCTCTTGGTGGCGGGCGGCATCAGCGGCTTCTTCCCGGTCTTTGTGCTGTTCCAGAACTCGGTCTCGGCGGGGGCCATGGGCGGCCTGATGTGGTCGCACGGCGCCGGGGGCGTCTTCTTCTCGCTGATCCTGCCCCACGGCCTGATGGAGTTGACGGCCGTCTTCATGGCCGGGGCGGTGGGGCTGAGCCTGTTCTGGGCCTGGGTCGCCCCCGGCCGGCGGACTCGGGCGCAGTCGTTGGCCCGTCAGGGCAAGGCCGCCGCGGCGGCGGTCGTGGCCTTGAGCGTGGCGCTGGGGGCGAGCGGGCTGGTCGAGGGATTCGTCACGCCGTCGGCGCTGCCCGGGTGGGCGAAGATCGGGATTGGGGGGTTGGTGTTGGGGGCGTTTCTGGTTTACATGCTGGTGCTCGGGCGGCGGGCGGCTGGGCTGGTCGCGGAAGAGGAGGGGGTGGCCGGTTGAGTGCGGGCTGAGGCACGCGGCGCGACCTGGTCTCTGGCCGCACGGCCTTTGCGGCTTGGCCCCTCGCGTCCGGGCGCGCTGATTCCCCTCGCGTTCAGGCCGGCAAAGCGTCAGGCTGGTACTGGTGTTGGCTCTGGCCGAACCACCGGCAGCGGCCCGAAGTATTCGGCCGGATAGGCGCGGCCGTAGGGATGGTCGTCATCGCCGGGCGCGTACCAGGCCAAATGCTCCCATGCCCCCTCATCGCACGCCACCAGATTCCCGTCGCCGTCCCAGGACGCCCAGGACTCGCCCAGCAACTCAAAGACTGCGACGACTTCGCCGGTGCGCGGATCCCACAGCCTGACCCGCCCGTGCTCTTCGTCGGCGGTGGCGAGTGTTCTCCCCTCTGGGGACCAGCCCACGGCAGGCAGGTGGTGGGACCCGTGCCGGGGTAGTTCAAGGGTCGTTTGGCCGGTGCGCGCGTCGCACAGCCGGACATCCCCCCTTGTGTTGCTGGCGGCGAGTGCTTGCGCGTCCGGCGACCAGGCCACGACTGTTGTACCGAACGAGGAGCTGCGGGACTCGGCGGTTGTCTTGCCGGCGCGCGCGTCCCAGAACGTGACATGCCCGTCCTGGTGGCCGGTGGCGAGGGTTCGTCCGTCCGGTGACCAGGCGAGGTCGGTCACGTCGGATCTTTGGCAGGGGAGTTTGAGGGTTGTCTTGCCGGTGCGCGTGTCCCAGAACGTGACATGCCCGTCCTGGTGGCCGGTGGCGAGGGTTCGTCCGTCCGGCGACCAGGCGAGGTCGATCACGTCGGATCTTTGGCAGGGGAGTTGGAGGGTTGTCTTGCCGGTGCGCGTGTCCCACAGCCTGATTAGCGCATCCCGGTCGCAGGTGGCGAGCGTTCGCCCGTCCGGTGACCAAGCCACGCCTGCCACGCCGGACCCATGGCGCAGGAGTTCGAGGGTTGTTTTGCCGGTGCGCGTGTCCCACAGCCTGATCTGTCCGTCCTGGCCGCTGGTGCCCAGGGTTTGCCCGTCAGGTGACCAAGCCACGCCCCTCACGATGAGCCAGCGCCCGGGGAGTTTGAGGGTTGTCTTGCCGGTGCGCGTGTCCCACAGCCTGATTCGCGCATGCAGGTCGCTGGTGGCGAGCGTTCGCCCGTCCGGCGACCAAGCCATCTGCATCACGGTGGACCCGTGGCCGGGGAGTTTGAGCTTTGTTTTGCCGGTGTGCGTGTCCCACAGCCTGACCTGCCCGTCCTGGTCGCTGCTGGCGAGCGTTCGCCCGTCCGGCGACCAGGCCACGCCCATCACTCCGAGTCCACGGCACGATAGTTCGAGGGGTGCCCCGCTGGTGCGCTCACGCCACATTTCGACCTGACGGCCTGAGCTTCTGGTGGTGAACGTTCCCCCGTTTGGTGGCCAGGCCACGCGCGTCGCGCCGGACTTGTGGCCGAGGGGTTCGAGGGTTGCTTGGCCGGTGCGCGTGTCCCACAGACTGACCCGCGCATCCATGTCGACGATGGTAAGCGTTCGCCCGTCCGGCGACCAAGCCATGCGCACCGCGATGAACCCATGGCCGGGGAGTTCGAGCGCTGTTTCGCCAGTGTGTGTGTCCCACAGGCTGACCCGCCCGTCCAGGTCGCCGGTGGCGAGCGTTCGCCCGTCCGGCGACCAAGCCAGGGCTGCGCGGAACCGGCTGGGGAGTTCGAGGGTTGCTTGGCCGGTGCGCGTGTCCCACAGACTGACCCACCCGTCCTCGTGGTTGGCGGCGAGCGTTCGCCCGTCCGGCGACCAAGCCACGCCCTTCACTTCGGAGTCATGGCCTTGGAGTTGGAGGGTTGTTTGGCCCGTCCGCGGGTCCCACAGCCCGATCCGCCCGTTCCGGTCGCCGGTGGCAAGTGTTGCCCCGTCGGGCGACCAGTTCGCGACCGAGACGCTGGAGGCGTGCCCAGTTCGGCGCAGGCGGGCGGTTGTAGGATCGAGCGTCCCGCTACTCGCGATGGGAGGCACGACGAGCGCGGTGGGGTCCGCGACCAGAGATGATGGGAGACCGTTGCAGTGGAGCCAGTGCGTCTCAAGTTGCTGTGCCCCCGGGGCGCGGGCAGTCGACAGGTCGCAGTGCCTTAGAACTGTTCCAACCAGGCTGGCGCGGGCCAAGTCAGCATTCTTCAGTGAGCAGTTGATTAGGATCGCGCGGTTGAAGCGGGCAGTCGTCAGCTTCGCCCCGTTCAGCACACAGTTGACCAGGCGCGCGTCGGTCAGGTCCGCTTGGCTGAGGTTGGCGTCTGTCATGTCGATGCCGGCCGGGTCCAGGCGCAGATCGGTCAGGTCGGCACCCTGGAGGTTGATGCCGCGCAGGCTGGGGGCCGGGTAGTCCTGGCTCAGAGCTCGTCTGGTGTAGTCAAAGATGACACGGTTGACGGCGGTGTCGGTGCCGGTCAGCCACCGTTCCAACTGTCCCAAGAGGGCCGTCTGGTCATGGGCCTCGGCCAGGGACTGGCCAAGGAAATCTAGGGTTTCTGGGCTGGGGCAGGCCATGGACCAGCGTTCGGGCCGGTCCGTCCGAATCCCGGCCAGCAGGAATTCGGACAGGAAGAACTCCTGCAGCGAAGTGTGGGCGAAGACAAACCGGCTGGTGTCGTCATCGAGGTCGACCCTGCGCAAGAAGCTGGTGTTGCGTAGGTCTTCCTCCAGCAGGTCTGGGTCCAGATGCCCGTAGCGGCGCCGCAGGGCGGGATCATCTTCCAGCCATTCGTGCAGCCAATTCTCGATCATCTTGGGCGGCAGGCCAACGGCTGATTGGGGCGACGCTCCGGCTGGTCCGGGCCGGTTTCCGTGCTTCGTCCAGAGATAGGCGGCCAGAGCGGCGACCAGCGCCATCTTGTCCTCCCGGCGGTTGATGTGGTGCTTGCCGCCATCGCGGTCAAACCAATCGGCGGCCATCTGTCGATAAAGCGTGACGCCGTAGACGGGCCGCCCCTCAAACCGCAGTCGCTCCAGTTCCGGGATCTGTTCGGCAATCAGCTTTAGCGTGTAGGGGCGGTGGGCCAACTGGCCCAGGTCATGCACGCTCTTGATGACCTCGAGCGCGCGATCCGCCTCGGTGGTCGGCAGCACCGCGCCAAGGTAGGTCCGCACTTGGGTGTCGGTGAACGGCAGCAACAGTATCGCCTCAAATGAGGCCGGTCGTCTGCCTGCCCGGTCTTCGCCCAAGAAATGGTTGCGTTCGGCCCGCAAGGTGCGGAAGTACTGGGTCCGCGAAGAGATCAGGACGCGAGGGCCGGCGCCCGCCGTCGCGGCCGGGCCCGGAGACACCAGGGACAACAGCCGCCGGGTGAACTCGGCGCCGTCCGCTTGGTTCATTTTCACCAGCGCCTCGTCCAACCCGTCGAATACGACCAAAGCCCCCGCGTCGATCCAGCGGCGGATGGCCTCGACCGAGCACTGCGACAGATCCCCTTGATGCAGCCAGCCGGCTTGGGCGCACTCGGTCATGACTTCGCCGACAGTTGGCACACGCCCGCGAATTCCGGTCAGGTGCTTCAAGTCGAAATAGAGCGGGACTGGCCACGACGGGTCGGTGGACCGCCGGGTCAGCAACTCCTGTGCCAGACGCTGGCAGAGCACGGTCTTGCCCATCCCGTATTCGCCCAGCAATATGAACAACCTGGCCCCGTCCCGTTGCCGCACCCAGTCCAGCACCGTCTGGCAGGCGTCGTTGCGGCTCGAAGTCTCCCAGGTGTCGACCGGCGCGTCGTGCTTCGCCAGCGACATCCGCGCCCCGCCCGGATCGTCAATCCGGGCCGGGAGATCATTGAGGTCCTTCAACCACGGCACCGGGCTTTCAGGCCGCGGCGAATCATCCCGGCCGGGTGGCCACCGACCGGAGCGAATTGCCTCGAAGACCACGAAGGCGGCGTTCTGGGCGGCCTGCCGCTGGTCTGCCTCGGCGGTGGCGTGGTTCTTCTTCCCATCCGCCCAATCTGAGATGGCTTTGACAACAATCCAGTCGATTCCGCCTCTGATCGCCACCGTCCCCAGCCCGGCGGCCTCCATCTCCCCGCCCTTGACGTTTCCCGGGCTGAGTTTCTTCAAGCTCTCGCGGTGGTCCAGGTTGTCCACCAGTGTTGAGCCGGACAGCAGGCCGCCAAAGTGCAGCGTTGGCCAGTCGATCCCCTTGCCGCGGCCACTGGACTTGTGGTGATCAAGGGCGTGGAAGCGATCAACCAATGCCGGAGTGGCGGTGAGGGGGATTCCTCGCTGGATCACTTCTCCGGACGCCGCCACCTTCTTCAATTCGTAATCGCAAATCCATTCGGACACCAGCACGTCTCCGAGCCGTTGGGTGCCCTGGTCCAGGCCAAAGGCGATCCCAACGGCGATCATCGCTCGCGGCCTGAAGGCCTGCTGGATCTGCTCGGCGGCGGCTTGGGCTTGGCGCTCCCCCTGGCGGGATACCACGAGGATGACTTCCACGCCGCCGTGGCGGCCCAACCGATAGTGGTCAAGGCCCTCCTTGGACACTGGCTCCGCGTCCGGCGCGAACCGCTCCCGGACGGCGGCGGTTTCGGTGTGGTTGCAAGTCACCAGCACCACCGGGGCCGTCAGCAACCGGCCCGGCGGATCGATCAAGCTGTCGGGATCAAGGCCTGCCAGATCCTCGGCCGCCGGCTCCGGGTCCGCCAGGGCGATCCCCTCGAACCAAACCCAACGCTGCTCGGCCCCGCCCTTCTTGGAGTCGGTGATGCAGGCGCGTAGCTGCGAGTTGGCGGCCTTGGCCGCCTCGTCTATGGCGCGCAGCAGCTTCCGCAAAGCATTGTTGGCGCTGTTGGTAGTAACCAGGGGAAACATTTCGGCGTGCAGCCGGGCGACTTTCACCCGGCCGTCCGTGCCCAGCATCTCAGCCAACCTCGTCGCCAACTTGCGCTTCTGCGCTTCCAGCGGCAGTGTTTCGATGGCCTTGCCCACCGCGTACCTGCTCAGCGTCTCGGTCTTCATGGTCATGGCGGGCCTACCTTCGGGGCGTTTGAAACTGCCTGACATTGGCAAGTCTAGGGGCGGTGACCCCAGAACGCAAGGGAATTACGAGGGATCAAAAGGGATAAAAAGTGAAGCACTGCCGTGCGAGGAGATGTCCAAGGCCGCCGTCACAAAGACAGCCTGCAGGGATCTGGCACGGGGAAAGCTTGGGCGCCGCTGAGAAGAACCGCTTCAGCCAGTTCTTCAGCGTTGCAATGGTGGGCGACGTTGCGATCACCGTCCAATCGAAGCCAAGCCACACAACCGGTGCCCGATCCACCGAACACTCCGCCTGGCGCCGCCAGGTCTGGTCGTCAAGCCCGCGCCGCGCTCCCCGCCGTGCCCGCCGCGTTCCCCGCCGTGCCCTCCGCGTTCCCCGCGCCGCCGCGCTGCCCGCGCGCCCGGGCCGCCCGCGCGCGCCGGCGGGGCCACCGCGAAGGAGATAAGATCGCAGCCTCGCCGCCCGAAACAGGCCCCGGGCCCATCGAGACTGCGATTTCATCTCCTTTTTCCGGACCGGGCTCGTCGAGGCTGCGATCCTATCTCCCGCCCGCCCGCCGAAACCGCCCTGACCAGGCGTTTCGCAAACAGCCCCGAGATAGAATCGCAGCCTCGATGAGGCGAACCCCCGAAAAGGAGAGCAAATCGCAGCCTCGGCGCCAAAAACAAGCCCCGGGGCCATCGAGACTGCGATTTCATCTCCCATCCGCCGGCCCGCGCCCGCCGACATCCCCACCATCCCACCGCCCGGCGGCATCGGCGGATGGAAAGCTGTCACGCTGGTGGCGGAACCGCCGTCGCGGCGCCGCGGGCGGCGGGGGAGGGGGCGGTAGCATAGAAGCCCGTGATGCAACGCGCGAGCCTCCATGGCGAGGCCCACCAAGTCGTCCAGCACATCTTCGTCACCGGGGGCGTGGCGTCTTCTTTGGGCAAGGGGCTGACCGCCTCGTCGCTGGGGCAACTGCTCAGGTCGAGGGGACTCAGGGTGACCATGCAGAAGCTCGACCCGTACCTGAACGTGGACCCGGGCACCATGAACCCGTTCCAGCACGGCGAGGTCTTCGTGACCGACGACGGCGCCGAGACCGACCTCGACATAGGCCATTACGAGCGCTTCCTGGACGTGCCGCTGAGCGCCGCCGCCAACGTCACCACCGGCCAGGTCTACTCCAAGGTGATCGCGCGCGAGCGGCGCGGCGAGTACCTGGGGGACACCGTGCAGGTCATCCCGCACATCACGGACGAGATCAAGGCCCGCATGCGGGCCCAGGAGTCGGACCAGATCGACGTCATCATCACCGAGATCGGCGGGACGGTCGGGGACATCGAGTCGCTGCCGTTCATCGAGGCGGCCCGCCAGGTCCGCCAGGAGGTCGGCCGCGACAACTGCTTCTTCTGCCACGTCTCGCTGGTGCCGTTCATCGGGCCGTCGAAGGAGCTCAAGACCAAGCCGACCCAGCACTCGGTGGCGGCGCTGCGGAACATCGGCATCCAGCCGGACGCGATCGTCTGCCGGGCCGACCGCGAACTGCCCGAGTCGATCCGCAACAAGATCGCCCTGATGTGCGACGTCGACCGCCAAGCCGTCGTCACTTGCGCGGACGCCGCCTCGATCTACGACATACCGAAGGTGCTGCACGCCGGCGGCCTGGACGCCTATGTCATCCAGCGCCTCGGCCTGCCCTTCCGCGACGTCGACTGGACCGGCTGGGGCCAGTTGCTCGAGCGCGTCCACCGGCCCGCCCACGCCGTCACCATCGCCCTGGTCGGCAAGTACATCGACCTGCCGGACGCCTACCTGTCGGTCTGCGAGGCCCTGCGGGCCGGCGGGTTCAACCACAACGCGAGGGTCGAGATCCGCTGGGTCGCCTCCGACACCTGCGAGACCCCTTCCGGCGCCCGCCAGCAGTTGCGGGACGTCGACGGGGTGGTGGTGCCGGGCGGCTTCGGCATCCGCGGGATCGAGGGCAAGCTCGGCGCCCTGCGCTTCGCCCGCGAGAACGGCCTCCCGGCCCTGGGGCTGTGCCTTGGCCTGCAGTGCATGGTGATCGAGTTCGCCCGCGACGTCCTGGGCCTGGAAGGCGCCTCCTCGACCGAGTTCGACCCTTCGACGCCTCATCCGGTGGTCGCCACCATGGCCGAGCAGCGGGCGATCGTGGAGGGGGAGGGGGACTTGGGCGGGACCATGCGCTTGGGCGCGTACGATGCCGTCTTGGCGCCCGACTCCCAGGTCGCCAGGGCTTATGGCGCTTTGCGGGCGTCCGAGCGGCATCGGCACCGGTACGAGGTCAACAATTCTTACCGCGACCGCTTGGAGGAGGCCGGGCTGCGGGTGTCCGGCTGGTCGCCGGACCGCTCCCTGGTCGAATTCGTGGAGCTTGACCCGGCCACGCATCCGTATTACGTCGGCACCCAGGCGCATCCCGAGTTCAAGTCGCGGCCGACCCGCGCCCATCCGCTGTTCGCCGGGCTGGTCGGCGCGGCCCTGGCCCGCCAGGCCGAGGGTCGGCTGCTGGAGGTCGAGCCGTGACCGGCGCCGGCCCGGCGGGGGAGCCATCGGCGGCGGTCCGGGACCAGGCCGTCGCCTACCCGGTCGGCCGGTCCGAGACGGTCTTCCGGGGCCGGGTCTGGGACGTCGTGGCCGATCAGGTGGAGTTGCCCGATGGCGAGCACTTGCGCCGGGAGTACGTGGCCCATCCCGGCGCGGTCGCCGTGATAGCCGTGGACGGCCGGGGCCGGGTGCTGCTCCAACGCCAGTACCGCCACCCCGTCAAGGCTCTGCTGTGGGAGCCCCCGGCCGGCTTGCTCGACGTGCCGGGCGAGCCGCCGGTGGCGACCGCTCGGCGCGAGTTGCACGAGGAGGCCGACCTGACGGCCGGAGACTGGCGGCGCCTGTTGACCTTCAACTCGACCCCCGGCGGCGCCAGCGAGGTCATCCACCTGTTCTTGGCCCGCGACCTGGCGCCGGTGCCGGCCGCGGAGCGCTTCCGGCGCGAGGCCGAGGAAGCTTCGTTGGTCCCAGCTTGGCTCGACCTGGACCAGGCGGTCGGGCTGGTCATGTCCGGCGCGGTCCGCTCGCCCACGGCCGTGGTCGGCCTGCTGGCGGCGGCCCAAGCCCGCCGGGCGCCCGGCGGCTGGGACGCCCTGCCCCCCGCCTGACCGCTTGGCCGCTAACCCGAAAGCCAAGTGACCATGGGTTGGCGACTAAGGGGGGGCCATAAGTCCTGGGCTTGGGCGGTGTGGCCGTGTACCATGGGCCTCGCCGCTAGGTGGCGAGGGGTTCGTGAGGTCTGCGAAAGGGCTTTTGAGCCGGCAGGCTTGACGGCCCGGTGACAACCATATCGTCGAGGTCCGTGGCGCTGAGGTCACGGCGAGCCGCGAAGGAGAAGCCGATGAGATCTCTGGGGAGGACGGCGGCGGGCGCCTTGGCCGCCGGGTTGACGTTGTTGGTCGTGGTGACCGGAAGCGCTGGCAGCGCCGATGGGGGTGAGGGCTCTGGGGGCGTGCCGGGCGAAGCCGAGAAACTCGCGCTGGTCGAGGCCCAGGAGGGGTCTTCGGGCGGCGAGGGCGTGGAGGCGGGCGGCTCGGCGTCCGGGCAAGACGGGACAGTCGGATCGGGAACCGGGCAGGATGAGGGGTCTGCGGCGATTGAGCGGGCTGGTCCGAGCCAGTTCTTCCCCCAGGACTCCGAGTGCTTGGTTTTCGACGCCAACGGGTGGGCGTTGATCACCGGCGAGGAGACGCTGGAGTCGATGGCGCTAACCGACGCTCTCGGGTCGCTGGCCCACGCCAACCCTGATGTGGCCGCGGGCGTGTCCTATTGCTCGGATCGGCAAGGCGCGGTGGTGTTCGTGGCCGGCGAGGCGCCCGAGTTCAGGCAGCAGGTCGAGGCTGTCGCCGCCGAGTACCCGTCGTTTCAAGTGTTCACCCAAGACGTCGCGGCCGGGCGGGCCGTGGCCGAGGCCGCCGCTTGGAAACTGCACGAGAGCCAGTTCGGAAATCTGATCAATATGCTCGGCGTTGACATCTTCACCGGCGGCGTCACCGCCGGTGTGGATCCGACGGCCACAGGGTATGTCACGGCCGAGGTGTTGCACGCCTATCTGCTTGAGACCGAGCAACTGGACTTGCCCGTCG
>JAIROU010000458.1 GCA_031257375.1 Bifidobacteriaceae bacterium | reverse complement strand
AGTCTGAGACGAAAGGACCGTCCCCGGGTTTACGGCTGGGCGGCTTCGTCGGGGTTCTTGCAGACGATGGCGTTCATGGGGTCGTAGCGCCAGTGCCAGGTCTCCTCGGGCTGGGCGGCGCCGTCCGGGCCGGTCCTAACGCGCCAGTAGTCGACTTGGAAGCCGGAGCTCCCGGCCGACTGCGGCTTGCAGTCGGCCTTGGTCGACTCGATGGTGCGCGGCGCGACGTACGAATACGGCTGGCCGATCCCGGCCTCGACCGTCCAATACTTAGTCGACCACAACTCGACCCAGACCTTCAGCGAGTCGGACACCCCGGCCCGCAAGACCACGCCGTAGGGCGTGTCGTTTTTGAACTGGTTGTCGATCTGGCCCTCCCAGAGGGTCGCCTCGCGGCCGGTCGGGTAGCGCGAGAAGTAGTTCGAGTGCGGCGTGTGCGCCACATCGACCATCCCGGCCAGGTGGGCGGCGTTGTACAAGGTGGTGGAGAACTGCGACAGGCCGCCGCCGATCCCGTCCTGCGACACCCCCGCCACCACCACCCCGGCGTTGAACCAGCCGGTCTCCAAGCTGCGGTGGCCGAGCGCCTTGTCGAGCGAGAAGGTCTCGCCCGGCCTGACGATCATGCCGGTCACGATCGCGGCCGCCTTGCGCAGGTTCTTGGTCCGGTCGGCGCTGTTGGTGGCCTGGGTCTCGAACCGGCCGATGACCTCTTTGACGCCGAGTTGCTCCAATTCGGCCCGGCCCGCCGCCGGGTCGGCCTCGACCAGTTCGGCCGTGGCCAGGCGCTGGTCCCCCAAGGCCAGGGCGGCCACCGACATGGCCTCGGCCAACTGGTCCGGCGAGAGCCGGGCGCCTTGGGCACCGTCCTCGATCACCGGTTGGCCGTCCACGAACACGAACCGGGCGTCCTCGGCCTCGGTCTCGACCCCGGCCGGGAGCCGTTTGGCGACCGATGCCGCCAGCAGTTCTTTGTCCCAGTCGAGGGTCAGCCGCCCGCCGTCGCCGCCGTCCGGGCCGATCAGCGCCGCCGCCGCCACTTCCGCCGCCGGCACCTCCACCCGCGCGTCGGCCACCGCGACCGCCACCGGGCCGGACAGCAGCGGCTCAGCGATCTCCTGAACCGCCTGGTCAAGCTGCGCCTGGCCGATCTTCGGCGCCAATTCTGCCGCCGGCCAGGTCCACGGCCCCGCCTTGACCAGGTACTCGGCCTCGACTTGCGCCGCCGCCGCGGCTTGGTCGAGTTCCAGCCCGGCCTGCGGCTCGGTCGTGACCACCTCACCGCTGGCGACCGTCAGCGTGCCGTTGACCGGTTCCAACCGCGTCAGGGCGGCCAGTTCCGCCAGATGGGCTTCCAGCGCCGGTCGGTTTACCGTCAGGACCAGTTCGATTTGCCCGATGCCGCCGACGTGCTCCCACAGCCGCGCCGGGTTGAAGCTCAGCCCGGTCTGCGCGGCCACGGTCGCCTCGGCGGAGAAGCCGAGCCCGGCCAGCACCGGGTCGAAAGTGGTTTCGGCCTCGCCCACCGCGACCGCGACGGTCTCGGTGGCTTTGGCGTCCAACGCCTGATGCAGCCGCTCGAGCGCCTCGGCCCGCGGCAGTCCGCCGATGTCGACGCCGACGACCGTCGCCCCCTTCGGCACGCGGTCCGCGAAGTAGTAGCTCGCCCCGACATACGCCCCGGCCAGCGCCGCGACCAGGACCAGCGGCACGATCCAGCGGGCGCGGCGGCCCGGCCGTTTGCCGACTTGGCCGGGCCGCAGCGGGCGGCCCGATTTGCCGATCGGCAGCGGTTTGGTGTCGTTCCACCCGGCCGCCGGGGCCAGCCGAGGCAACTCGCCGGTGTCCGCTCCCGAAATCGGTTCCCGCGACGATGCCGATGACGACGCCGACGCCGACGCCGTCCCGAACGCTGTGGTCGCTGCGGTCGCCGGGGGCGCGGGGGGTGCGGGGGGCGCGGATAGCGCCGGGGGTGTTGGGGGTGCGGGCGCGGGCGGCGCCAGGTTGGCCAGCCGATCGCTGGAGGCTAGCGGCACCCGGCGAAACGGCGCGTCCGCCGGGGCCGCGGGCTCCACGGGCGCCTCGGGCTCCGCTGGCTCTTGGGGGCCAAATGTGTCTCGGGCGTCCAAGTATTCCGGGTGGCCGAGCGAGTCTGGGATCAAAGGAGCAGGTCCGGCCGTCCGCCGCGCGGGCCTGACCGGCCCCGGCCTTTCGTCCGCCTCCGGCGGCCAAGGCTCCTCGGCGGCACGGTCCCCCAGCCGCCCCGGCCGCGCGGCGCCGACCGGACCACTGGACCAAGGCTCCTCGGCGGCACGGTCCCCCGGCTGCGCCGACGGCCGACCTGGCCCGGCCGGTGCGTCGGGATGGGCGCCAACCGCTGGGTCGGCGCCGGCCGGGCGCTCGGCCGGGTCGAGCGAAGAGCGCAAAGCCCGGTCCGCCAGCAAGTCGAGCGGGGCCATGAAGCCCAGCCCTTCAGCCGCCTGAGCCCCCTCGTCCGGCGCCCCGGGCTGCGGGGGTCGCGGCGCCAGGGCCTCGGCCTGCGACCCCGCGTCACGCGCCTCCGGCTCCATCCGCTCCCGCTGTTCGTCCGCCACCTGGCCACCTCCAGCTCTGTTTGGGCTACCGGCAATTCTACGAGACGCCACTGACAGGCCCGGATCCGCCTGTCAAGAGGGCCGTCCGCGGGTTTACCGCGGCAGGTCTTCTTGGGGGTTGATCGAGCTGGCGCGGACCGAGCGGGGCAGCGGGGTTCAATGCACGTAGCCGTCATACTCGATGGCTTGGAGGTCGACGCTCAACCTCCAGCCCCGATAACTCCCGTCTGGGTCGACCGGCGGCCGGATCAGGATCCAAGCGACATCGCGCTGCGAGAATGCCAGCTTCGAGTACGCTGCCTCGCCCAGGCTTGTGACGCGCACCCGGCCGACCCGGTCGGCTTCCCCAAGGGTTCCGCCGCCGCCCTGGTAGACGTAGATGTCCCAATCGCCCAGGTCGCCTTCCGTCAGGTTGACGCCGAGCGTGAAGCCGGTGCAGTCCCTGATCACGTGGTCGAAGACCATGGTGGAGGCGTTGACCTTATCGATCTTCCAGTTCTCGTCGCGCCAATCCCAGCCGTGGGAATTGACCACCTGGACCTGGACTGTCCTCGACACCTCGCCGGACGTGACCTCGACGGCGGTGTCCCACGGCCCGGCGTAGCCGTCGTCATAGCGCCGCGCCAGCACCAGGCCGGTCTGGTCGACGGTGATGTTCCCATCGGCGGCGCGGAAGGTGATCGGGTCTTCGGAGTTGGTCGGGGACTTGGCCGCCGTCAGTTGAAACACCTCGCCCATCTCAAGGGTCAATTCCGTCGCGTTCAAGGCGATCGAATCGGTGCCGATCGGCTTGGGACTCGGTTGGCTGGCGGCGCTGGCGCTCCGGGTCGACGTGTCCGGCCGCCGGGTTTGCGATCGCGTGGCGGCGGCCAGCGGTCTCTCGTCGGCCTGCGTCCCGCCCCGGTCGCCCGACGAGCCGCCTCGATTATCGGCTGACGCCGTGAGCGCCGCTATGATCAGGATCAGGGCCGCGACCAGCAGTATCGAAATCGTCGCGCCAACCCAGGCGCCGCTCCGGCTCTGGGGCGGCGCCTTGCTCGGTTGCCCGGTGGAGCCCGCTCCCAGCCAGACGCCGATGCCGCCGGGCGGCGTCGGGTCCGGGGTCACGGCTCGGTACGCCCAGGTCGGCTGGGCCGGTTCTGGAACTGGCTCCGGGGTCGCGGCTCGGTACCCCCGGGTCGGCTGGGCCGGTTCTGGAACTGGGTCCGGGTCCGTGACTGGCTCGAGTTCCGATGTGCAACTGGCGATCGCGGACTTCAGGGCCAGGTCCCACTCCGCGATGGTCGGCCGGTTGGAGGCGTCCAGCAGCGAGCCCTCGATGACGGCCCCGACTCTCGCGTCGACGCCAGCGGGCAGCCGTTCGATGTTGGCCGAGGCGTGGTAATAGGCGGCCTTGTCGCTCTCCATCAGCAGCCGCAGCGCCAACAGGCCGAGCTTGTAGACATCGGACTGGGGCGTGCCGACCGGCTCGTCCGGATATCGCTCGGCCACGCTCCAGTTTCCGGTCTCGGTCGGTTCGAAAACCGTGCTCCCGTTCAAGTGGAAGCTGTCGCAGTCCAAGAAGAAAACGGTGGCGTCCGTCAGGGAGAATAAGATGTTCGAGTGGGAGAAATCCCCGACGCAGATGCCGTGCTCGTGGAAAAAGTCGAGCCCTCTGACGACCGACAACAACAATTCGTAGCGGGTCTTGCCGGTCAGGTTTATCCCCCGGCGCCTGAGCAGATCGCCGGGCAGCAGCAGATGCTCGAACTTCGCCTCCACCAGTTTGGGGCCGGACGAGAAGTTGATGGTGCGATAGAACTTGTCGGGCACCTTTATCATCAGGAATCCGGTCAGGTAGCCGTTTTCTGTCACCATCGCGTGGGGCCAAGCGCACATCGAGTCCAAATAGGCCTTCCCCCAGGCGCTCAAATCCTCATAGAAGGTGGTGAAGGCGTGCAGGGAGTCCGTGTTCGGGGTGACATATCCCTTGTACTCTTTGTAAACGTGCTTTTGACCGGCTGCGGTGGTGCATTCGGCGTTCCTTATCGAATACACGCTGCCGAAGGACCCCTCGGCCAGCTCCCGGTCTATTCCTAACGAACCTCTATCTCTCATTTGGGCCTTTCCCGGGCCAAATCGCGACCAGGGTTCGGTCGTCCACGAAGTATTTGCGCGTGAAGTCGAGGGCGTTGGCGAATTTGACGGCCGAGGGGACCGAGGCCAGAACGGTCTTGAACAGTTGGCCCAGTTCGCCGTCGCCGGCGCCGAGCGGCTCGCCGAACCCATCCGTGCCCAACAGCAACACGTCGCCCGGTTTGACGGCGACCTCGACCGGCTCGACGCGGGCGGGCACCAAAGGCAGCGGCGTGACGTCGTTCGAGGTGATGCCCGAGCTGTCGTCTTTCCCCCCGGCGGCGGCCCTGAACTCTCCCTCCGACAGCAGCCAGACGCCCGAGTCCCCGACGGCGACGACTCGCGCGAGCAGGCCCGCGGCGCCGGGGTTGTCGGTTATGACCGCACAGACGAGGGTGGTCGCCAGGTGCTTCAGGGCGGTCGCGGTTAGGTCGGGTTCGGTGGTGGTCTTGCTGGTCGGGCCGGGCGCGCTGGTCGGGCCGGGCGCGCTGGTCGGGCCGATGGCGCCGGGCGCGCCCTCAAAGC
>JAIROU010000366.1 GCA_031257375.1 Bifidobacteriaceae bacterium | reverse complement strand
TCTCAAAAAGTAGCGAAAATGTTCACATTCTATGAGAAGCATTTGCCTCACTTCATTTCCCAATGGATTTCGACGGCTGGGATGCAGCGATTGCAACACCTCCAGACTCTGGGGAGGTCTTCTTCTGTGAGTCTGATGCCTCGTGGGAAGCAGAGTACGCGACCGTATGTAAACTTGTTCAATCGACCGTTCTGGATTCGCAGCCACGCCCGAAGAAGAAGATTGTCCTTCCGTACTACGCGAATGAAATGGAGAATCGCCTGGTTCTCATTTCCAACATCCATCCCGATACGACTGTGCGCGAGCTGGAGATTTTTGTCAATCAGTTCGGCGCCGTTGATTCCATTTCCATGAATCCGGCGGAGCATCGGGCTTCGGTGAAATTCTACGACCTCCGGCACGCGTACAACCTTCGAGCCGCAGAAATCTGGTTCCACCGGCGCCGCTGCATGATGGCGTTCGGTCCAGGGGAAGAAGTGACAAACAAGAGAAAGCCACCCAATAATGGCACAATCGAGTTGAACAAGACCCGCGTCTCGGACAGCGCGTAGGCGTCTCCCAAGTCGACGTAGATCCACGCCGCGGTGGCCGCATTCATGGTCGACCAGACGGTGGAGGTGTTGCCGTCGACGGCCCTCTCCTTGTAGTTCGTGGGATGGGAGGAGCTGGCGTGGACCGGCTTGCCGAGCGCCAGGTTCGCGATCGCGGCCTGGGCCGGCGCGGGCGCCGGCGGCCCCCACAAGCCCAGGCCTCCGGCCAGCGCCCCGACGGCCGCCAGCGCGCAGCCGCGGCGAAGTCTCGTCATGTTCATGGGGTGACCTCCTTGTCACGGGCAATCCCCGGGCCGGGCGCCACCCGCCCAAGGGAATTTAAACGTTGGAATCAACTTGCTGACACCATACACCATCCCGCGAACCCATGGCAAGCCCCCCGGCCCTCCCGGTTTACGGCAAAGCCCTATCTTGGCTGGTGCAGGACATGGTTTCGGGTATGCCGCTCGGCTCTGGAACGGTCCGCTCCGAGATTCAAACGATTCGTGGCACTCTCGTGGATGGCGCCTCAGCCGCGGGTCAACAAGCTCACCGGGCCGAGCAGGCCAGAGGGGCGCAGCGGGGAGTCGGCGGCGAAATGACGGTAGGTGGCGAACGTCTGCCGGCCGCTGGTGCGCGGGGTGCTCCCGTCGAGCCATTCGGGCCAGTGTCCGCTTTCGATTCCGTCCGCGGGGAGGCGTTCGTCGCCGATTAGGCGGTTCGCCCACAGATTTGCCACCGCGATTTCCAAGGTGTTCGTGCCGGGGCGGGCGGCCGCGGTGGCGTCCACCCGATAGGGCGCGGTCCACAGGGCGCCGAGGGGGTGGCCGTTCAACGTCACCGAGGCCATCACCTCGACACGGCCCACGTCGAGCCAGAGGCCAGCCGCGGGGACCTGGTCCAACTCGAATTGGCAGCTATAGGTGGCGCGGCCGGAGAAGTGACGGATCGACTCGTCGCCGGAGTGCGACCAGTCGGCCAGTTCGGCGAGTCGGACTGGCTCTTCGGGGCCGCCCCAACCAGGGTCGAAGCTGACCTGCCAGGGGCCGGGCAAGGTGCGCAACGAATGGTATTCGGGGAAGTCGCTGACAGCTTCGGCCTGGGCAGGATACTGATCGTCGGCGAACACCACGAAGTAGCTCTCGTACGGTTCGAAGCGCAAACCCAATTGCTTCCGCCCGTCAGGCGCGGCGCTCCACCCGTGCAACGGGCGACGCTCGCCGGTGACCGGGTGCCAGAGCCAGGCTGTGGCCAAACTGGTCCGAAAGAGGCAGGTGGAGCTGACCGGCGCCGCAGTGCGGTTGGAGACGAAGTACGCCTCGAAGCCGACGTCGATTCGGTGCGTGTGCCGGATGGGGCCGTCGGAGGTGAAGTCCTCCGGCACGCCGACCCAAGGCGAAGCGACGGCGTAGGACGGATACTCCCCGCCATCGGCGCGCAACTCCTCGCCCCAGATCACCCGGCCTTTGCCGAATGGGCGGGCGGTGGCTGCGGCCGGCGCGTCGCCCGGCCCCCACAGGAGTGTCGCCAGCTCGCGCACTTTGGCGTCGCCCGCGCCTAGGTCAGCCAGGCTGGGGGAGCCATCAGGCGGCAGGCCCAGCACGCTTGCCCCGGCGTCGGTCAGCGCCACGACGGTTTCCAGCAACTCCGGAGTCATGGTGGGCGAATTGGGCAGCACCAACAGCCGGTACCGGGCGCCGCCTGGGAACACCAGGTGGCCGGCTTCCACCGCCGCTTTCGCCAATTGGCTCGGCGGGCAGGCGTCGAAGTTGTGGCCGCGCTGGTCGGGCAGCAGTTCCGAGCCGGTGCGGGCGTCGGCGGGCGGGTAGAAGACGTGCGGCGCGCCCTCGGGCGTGAGGTACAAGATGTCGGCCACCGCGCGGCCGGATTGCAGCATGTGGGAGCAACGGGCCACGTAGCGGTGGTAGTCGCGAGCCATATCCCACCAGGTTTGGTTGCGGTCCCAGTGCACGCCGATCGGGCCGAGGGTGATTCCCGGCCGCACGTCGTCCGGGAACGGCTGATGGCACCAGACGTGGAACAAGAACCTGTTGATTCCGGCGCTGAACGCCCAGTCGCCCTGGTTTTTCATCGCGCCGGGGTGCAGGCCCCAATCCTCGTCGTAGGAGGTGAAGGATTCGGCGGGGATAACAGCTTGGCCTTTCAGACGCGCTGCCGACACCGCCTCGGTCACGCTGAACGCGGTGTTGTTGCCCTGGCCCCAGAATTCCGCCTGCTGCACGTCAGCGGCGCAGAAAAGCTCTAGGTCGGCGGCGGGAGTCATGTCGTAGGCTTCTATGGACAGCGCGAGGCCGTGCCGATTGGCGAACTGTCTGGCGACACTCACATGCCGTTCCACTATCAACTCCTGGACGGTGAGCCGCAAATCCCAAAGGAACCGCTCGCTGATCTCCCGGTCGCCGACGAGCAGCCCCAGATAGACGGGGTAATACGGCTGCGGGTCGTAGCCGCGGCGAGAGCGGAACTCTTCGCGGAAGTCGGCAGTCCAGTTTTGCGCGCCCATCTCCCAAGAGTCGATATGAACACCCTTCACTCCGCCCGGTTTGCAGGATTTGGCGGCGGCGGGCGTGGTGTCGATCCCGACTCGGCGGAATATCTGGCCGAGATAGTGGTCGAGGTGGCGCGTGAGGGCTGTCTCGTTGAGCTTGTCGGATTCGAAGCCCCAGCCTGGTAGCGGGGCCGGTCTGGTGCCCGCGCCGGTGCTCCGCGAGGCGAACCGCAACACCGTCCATTCGCCGGCTGGAGCATCCCACTCCAGTGTCCTGGGCCCCAAGCCATCGCCCGGGACAAGCAGCCCGGTCAAGTCCAGCACGTCAGACGGGGAGACGGGGCGATCGCAGGCCGCAGACGGGTAAAGCTCGGCGGTGGGGAAGAAGCGCTCGGTCTCCGGGGCGGAGGAATACGGTTGGCGGTAGTAGAACGCCCGGGCGTCGCGTTCTGGCAACTCCCAATAGGCGTCCCAGTCTTTTCGGCCGGACGTGGGTGTCGGCTCGCCGCCGAACCGGGTCACCCCGGCTGGGACGGCCAACACGGCCACGTCTTCCAGCCACCTCTCTCGTTGCCGCGCGCAGGCTTCCGGGATGGCGTCGACAAAGAATGGACGCTTGGGCTCCGGCGCTTCCAACACGATGCGTTGTACTCTTCCGTTCCCCCGGACCTTGGTCTCAGACGCCACCAGGTGCTGCATCGACTGGTCCACGTCCACCCACGGCCCGCCGCTGCCCGCCCAGCCTGGCCCGGCTGCCAGCACCAGATCGATACCCAGCCGTTCGGACTCGCGCACCGCGTGGGCCACGAGATCGAGCCATTCAGGCGAGAGCATCTTGACCGGACCGCGTGGCAGGCCTAGATCAACCTCCACGAACAGCGCCTGGCCCAGCCCCGCGGCGCTCATCGCCGCCAAGTCTTTGGTGATCCCCTCGCGGTTCAGCGTCCCGTCCAGCACGTACCAGTACACGCCGGGGAGGGCTTGGTGCGGCGGGTTGAAGAAGCCGCTGCTGAGTTCGGGCAATCTCATAGTCGGCTCCTGCTCAGGCCCTCGGCCGGCGCCCCGGCCGCCACCAGGGCGCAACCGCGGCGAAGTCCTGTCATGGTCATGGGGTGACCTCCTTGTCACTGGCAATCCCCGGGCCGGACACCACCTGCCCAGGAGAATTCAAACGTTGGAATCGACTTGCTGCCACTGTACGCCTCCCGCGACCGCATGGCAAGCCCCCGGCCTGACCGGTCGGGCCCCGGTCATGGCAGGCGGTCGAGGACGCGGCGGGCTTCCCACTCGGCCAGCGCCGCATCCTGCGCGGCCGGCACTTGAGCCGGGTCGCGCCCGCCGCGCCGGGCACTTGCGCCTGGGACGCCGGCGAAAAAGTCGGCATCCTAGCCCAAAGCTCTGCTTGCCTTCCGCGTTTCCTTAGGTCAGCGCTGCGCTGCCCCTCGCGGGCACGGTCGGGCCGTGGCTAGTCAACACGGCCCCAGCGGCCCGGTGAGTGCCCGTCGCGCTGTCCGGAAATGATCTCGCCATGCCAGCCGACAGCCATGTTTGGCAGATTGGGCATGCCGGCCCCAAGCGGACTCCAGTCTTGGTACCATCGCGCGCGAATCCAACTGGCGCGCCATCGGCCCCGGCCGAATACCGGATCAGCATCTCGACCAACGGCCGGGTGGTGCTGCCGCAACCGCTCAGGGCAGCCCGCGGCTGGCGGGACGGCGACGAAATCCTGTTGATCGAGACCGGCGGCGGCGCGCTGATCGGGAGTCCGGCAGAAATCCTCCGCTCCATCCAGGAGCGCTTCCGCGAGCCGACCTCCGTCACCGACGAGTTCATCGCCGAACGCCGCGCCCAGGCCGCGCTCGAGGCCCCCGAATGAGCGCCCGGTCGACCTGCGTGTTGGACGCCTCCGCCGTCATCGCGCTGCTGTTCGGAGAGGATGGCGCCGACGTGGTGGCCAAGGCCGTGCTCGGCGGCGGCGCCGTCATCGGCGCGCCCAACTGATCAGGTGATCCCGGTCGGCGCCGACGCGAACGAGGCCGCGTCGGGCGCTCGGCCGTCCAGGGCTCCGGGCTCCCGATGCCGCGCGGCTGGCCGTCGACCGTCACCGGCCATCCGCCCAAGGCGGCCGTGACGGCGGCGGGCGACCCGGCGGCATCGTGCGCCTGGACCGTCTAAAGGCAGTCCCCGGGCGGGACGGCGAGCGGCGTCGCGTCGCGGAGGACGCCGGACAGGCGCCACATGTCCTGCGCCTCCAGGTAGGACCCGGCGTTGAACCGGGCCACGCGGACTTCCAGCCGGTTGCCGCGCTCGCGGAGCAGGCCGGCGACGTCGAACTCGTGCGTCAGGCGGGAGCCCTTGGTCCCGCCCAGGACATGCCCGCTGAGGCTGACCAGGCCGGTGGAGTCGGTGCCGTGCCGGCTGGTTTGCGCACCGGCCTCAGAGTTCGAGGAACTCGCTGACGATCTGTTCGACGCGCGCCAAAACAGCGGGCTCGGCTTGGCCGAGGCTCCGAATCACCCGGTCGGCGGAAATCGTTCTCAGGTGCTCGCATTGGACGTGGCTGACCTGCCGCAACGGGCTTTCGATTTCGACGTGCGTGGGGTAGCCGCGCCGAGTCCGGGTGATCGGCACGGCGGCGAACAGCCCGGAGCGGTTGAACCTCTCTCCGGTCAGGACCAGGGCCGGCCGGACGAATCCGGCTTCGTGGCCCGCGGGGTGGCCGAAGTCCACCAGGACAACCTCGCCGCGCCTCATGACAGTGACAACCAGTAGGCCGACTCGTCGTCCAGGCCATCGACCAAGGCGCCATCAAACGAGGCCGCCTCGGCCTGGTTGGCCGCCCGAGCCTCGGCCGTACACATCTGGCGGTCAACCGCCGACCAGAACTCCTCTCGCCGGGCGGCTTCCAACGACGCCTCAACCGCCGCGGCGACGGTCAACTGACGCTGGCGCGCGAACTCGGACAAACGGCGGTGAAGGCTGCGGGGAAGGCGGATCGTTGTGGTAGCACTTTGGGCCATACCGGTGAGTCTACAGTCGCACAACGCCGAAGGGCTTGATCCTGGACGAGGCGCGCCGGACGGCCCAGGCCCGCCAGGGCAACCTCGCCCCGCCTCGGGCCAGGGACAGACTCGAGGCCGGCAGGCCCACCCGTCAGTCGTAGAGCTCCGGCGGGACGGCCGCCTCGGTCAGGGGGATGCCGAGTTGGATGGCGCGGCGGTCGGCCAGCGCCAGCAGCCGGCGGATGCGGCCGGCCACGGCGTCTTTGGTCAGGGGCGGGTCGGCCAGCAGGCCGAGGTCCTCCAGCGACACCTCGCGGTTGGCCAGGCGCAGTTCGGCGGCCTGGCGCAAGTGCTCCGGCACGCCCGGGCCGAGGATCTCGAAGGCGCGCTCGACCCGCGCCGCCGCCGCCACCGCCGCCCTGACCGAGCGGCGCAGATTGGCGTCGTCGAAATTGGCCAGCCGGTTGGCGTTGCCGGCCACCTCCCGCCGGATCCGGCGCTCCTCCCAGGCCATGACCGACTCATGGGCGCCCATGCGGGTCAAGACGGTCCTGATGGCGTCGCCGTCGCGGACCACCACCCGGTCCACCCCCCGCACGTCGCGGGCCTTGGCCGCCACGCCCAACCGCCGGGCCGCCCCGACCAGGGCCAGGGCCGCCTCCGGGCCGGGGGCGGTGATCTCGAGCGCGCCCGAGCGTCCCGGCTCGGTCAGCGAACCGTGGGCCAGGAAGGCGCCCCGCCAGGCCGCCTCGACGTCGCAGAGCGACGCCCCGACGATCGACGGCGGCAGCCCCACCACCGGCCGGCCGCGAGCGTCGAGCAAGCCGGTCTGCCTGGCCAAACCCTCGCCATCGTCGGCGAAACGGACGTGGTAGCGGTTGTGGCGGCGCAACGCCCCGCCGGACACCAAGACGATCTCCGAGCGGTTGCCGTACAACTCGGCCACGGCCTGGCGCAGGCGGCGGGCCGCCAGGGCGGTGTCCAACTCGGCCTCGACCACGATCCGCCCGGCGATGATGTGCAAGCCGCCGGCGAACCGCAAGGTCACGGCCACCTCGGCCTTGCGGCAGCAGGCCGCCTCGATCTTGAGGCGGCCGAGTTCCTCCTTGACCGTCACGGTCAGAGCCATAAGCCCCTAATCCCCTCCCAAAAAGACTTCCCGATAGGCGGCCGCCAGCCGCAGGGAATCGTGCTCGGCGCCGGCCCCGGCGCCAGACCGCCGGACCGGGCGGACCAACAAACGCCCCCCCTGGCCCGCCACCCACCCCGACAGCTCGTCCAAGTCGCCGGCCGACGACTGGTCCACGATCACCGCCTCGAAGCGCCCGCCGGGCGCGTACGAGCCTAGCGCCTTGAGATGGTCGGCGGGACTGTAACCAGTGGTTTCACCTGCCTGGTCCTCCAAGTTCAAAGTGACGCAGCGCTTGACGCCGCCAGCCAGGACGGCTTCGGCCAATTCCGGGATGAGCAGGTGCGGGATGACCGAGGTGTACCACGAGCCGGGTCCCAGCACCACCCAGTCGGCCGCCCGCAGGGCCGCCACCGCCTCGGGGCAGGCCGGCGGGCGGGCGGGGGTCAGCCGGACCGCGTCGACCCGCCCCAGGGCTTTGGCCACGCGGGCTTGGCCGCGCACCGAGGTGTGCCACTCGCGGCCGTCGACCAGCCGGGTGATGTCGGCCTCGACGTCGAGCGGCACGGTCGCCATCGGCAGGACCCGGCCCTCGGCGCCGACCAGTTTGGCGACGAAGTCCAGCCCGGTGGCCGGGTTGCCGGGCCACATCTCCCACAGCCCCATGATCAGCAGGTTGCCGAGCGCGTGCCCGGCCAGCGCGCCCTCGCCGCCGAACCGGTGCTGGAGGACCTCCCGCCAGGTCACGCCCCACTCGTCGTGGCCGGACAGGGCGGCCAAGGCCATCCGCAGGTCGCCCGGCGGCAGGCAGCCGAACTCGTCCCGCAACCGGCCGGAGGACCCGCCCGAATCGGCCACCGTCACCACCGCCGTCAACTCCGAGGTGACGTGGCGCAGCGCCCGCAGCGAGGCGGCCAGGCCGTGCCCGCCGCCCAGGGCCACCACCTTGGGCGGCCTGACCGGGCGGCTCATTCGCGCCCCACGTCGCGGTGGGAGGCGCGGGCGCGCACGCCGCGCTCGCGCAGCATGGCCACCAGCGCCTCGGTCATGGCGACCGAGCGGTGCTTGCCGCCGGTGCAGCCGACCGCCACCGACAAATGGCGCTTGCGCTGGCGGACGAACCCGTCCAGGGACACCATCAGGGCGGCCACGTAGTGGTCCAGGAACTCTTGGGCCGCGCCCGAGGCCATGACGTAATCGCGGACCGCCGGGTCGACCCCGGTCAGATGCCGCAACTCGTCCACCCAGTAGGGGTTGGCCAGGAAGCGGACGTCGAGCACGGCGCTGGCGTCGGCCGGCAGGCCGTATTTGAAGCCGAATGACGAGACCGACACGGTGACCTCGTCTTTCAGGCCCGGGTCGGCGATCTGGGACATGTGGGCGGCTAGTTCGTGGACGGTGAAGGCGGAGGTGTCGATGTAGTCGTCGGCCTGTTCGCGCAGGTCGGCCAGCAGCTCGCGCTCGCGCCCGATCCCGGTCAGCACCGAGCCCGCACCTTGCAGCGGGTGCGGGCGGCGGACCGACTCGTAACGCCTGATCAACTCCGAATCGGAGGCGTCGAGGAAGACGATCCGGTGCCTCACCCCGGCCGCCCGCAGCGATTCGAGCGCGCCCATCAAGGTGCGGAAGAACTCGCCCGAGCGCACGTCCACCACCACCGCCAGCCGTTTCACCCCCGACCCGGCCGGGGTCATCATGCCCGCCAGCGGCTCGATCATCTGCGGCGGCAGGTTGTCGACCACGTACCAGCCCAGGTCTTCGAGCACCCCGGCGGCCTGGGTCCGCCCGGCGCCGGACATGCCGGTGATGATCAGGACCTCGCCGCGGTCCTGATTGGCGCTGAGCGCGTCACGGATCGGGACTCCGGCCGGGAAGGTGGGCGGGGCTTCGGACGGATTCACCGATCCAGTTTCTCACTGTTTGGCGAGCGTTAGAACGATCTTCGCGGCCAGCTTCGGCCCGATCGATGTGACCTCGGCCAATTCCTCTGGGCTGGCCGCGCGGATCCGCGCCACCGACCCGAAGTGTTTCAGCAGCGCCTTGCGCTTGGCCGGTCCCAGCCCGGGCACGGCGTCGAGGGCCGATTTGGTCATCGCCTTGGACCGCCGCCGCCGGTGCCCGGCGATGGCGAAGCGGTGGGCCTCGTCGCGCAGGCGCTGGAGCAGGAACAACCCCTCCGAGCCGCGCGGCAGGATGACCGGGAAGGCCTCGCCCACCAGCCAGACCTCCTCCAGCCGTTTGGCCAGGCCAATTATGGTGACGTCCGGCACGTCGAGGTCTTGGACGGCTTTGGCGGCGGCCGCCACTTGGGGGGCGCCGCCGTCCACCACCAGCAGGTTGGGCGGATAGGCGAAGCGCCGTTTGGCCGGGGAGGTTTGCCCGATGCCGCCGTCTCGCCCGGTGCCGCCGTCTCGCCCGATGCCGTCCGGCGCGGTTTGGCCGCCGGTCGCGCCGCCGCTCGGCCCGTCGGCCTTGTCTTGGTGGGCGAAACGCCTGGTCAAGACCTCGGCCATGGCAGCGGTGTCATCGGCCGCGCCGTGGCCCTCAGGGCCTCGGATGTTGAAGCGGCGGTACTCGGACTTGCGGGCCAACCCGTCCTCGAACACCACCATTGAGCCGACCTGGGCCGTCCCACCGGTGTGGGAGATGTCGTAGCACTCGATCCGCAGCGGGGCGTCGTCCAGATCGAGCGCCTCTTGGAGTTCTTTCAGGGCCTGCGAGCGGACGGTCAGATCGGCCCCGCGTTTCAGTTTGTGCAGGGCCAGGGACTGCTCGGCGTTCTTCTGGACTGTCTCGGACAGTTTCTTCTTGGCGCCCCGGCGGGGCACCTTGACGCTGACCGGCCCACCCCGGCGGACGGCCAGGTAGTCCTCCAACTGGGGCTGCCCCAGGGGCGCCACCGGCACGAGGATCTGGCGCGGCGCCTCGGTCTCACCGCTGTAAACCGTCTGCAAGAGCGAGGCAACCAACTCGGCATCGGACAAATCCTCGACCTTCTCGACGATCCAGCCGCGCTGGCCGGTGACCCTCCCCCGGCGGACGAAGAAAACCTGGATGGCGGCCTCCAGCTCGTCCTGGGCGATGGCGAACACGTCCGCCTCGGTCTGGTCCGCCAGCACCACCACGTTGCGCTCGACCACCCGGGCGAGGGCGGCCGCGTCGTCGCGCAGCCGGGCCGCCCGCTCGAAGTCCTCCTCGGCGGCGGCTTGGCGCATGGCGGCCTGGACCCCGGCCAGGAAGCGGGCCGAGTCGCCGTCCATGAAGGCGATGAAATCCTCGACGATGCGGCGGTGCTCGTCCGGGCCGACCTTGCCGACGCACGGCGCGGCGCACTTGTCGATGTAGCCCAGCAGGCACGGGCGGCCTTGCGCCTGGTAGCGCTGGAAAACCGTGTTCGAGCAGGTCCGCAGGGGGAAAACGCGGGTCAGCAGGTCGAGGGTCTCACGGATGGCCCAGGCGTGGCCGAACGGTCCGTAGTACTTCACGCCCTTGCGCTTGGCCCCGCGCATGACCTGGGCGCGCGGGAAGGGCTCGGCCACGGTCACGGCCAGATAGGGGTAGGACTTGTCGTCGCGGTACTTGACGTTGAAGCGCGGCTCGAACTCCTTGATCCAGGAGTACTCCAGGGCCAGGGCCTCGACCTCGGTGCCGACCACCGTCCAATCGACGGCCTCGGCGCTGGTGACCATCTGGCGGGTGCGCGGGTGGAGCGAGTTCAGCGGTTGGAAATAGTTGCTCAGCCGCGCCCGCAGGTTCTTGGCCTTGCCGACGTAGATGACCCGCCCGTGCCGGTCCCGGAACCGGTAGACCCCCGGGTCGGTCGGGATGGCCCCCGGCTGGGGCCGGTAGCTGGCTGGGTCGGTCATAGCCTTCAACGGTAAT
>JAIROU010000317.1 GCA_031257375.1 Bifidobacteriaceae bacterium | reverse complement strand
GACCGTGGCCGGCCACACCGACGGCTCCAACCGTTACGGCGCCCTCCAGGTCCAGGGCCTGCCAGACCCGACCGAGGTCGGCAACCGGCCGATCCAGCTGCTGGGCGGCTACCAGACCTACTGGGTCTTGTTGGAGAACGGCGACGTCTACTACTTCGGCGGCACCCCGCCGGGCTTGAACCTGGGCTGGGACTCCGATTGGGAGCGCGCCGAGGGCGACCAGCCGAACCAGTACTCGGGCCGGACCGGAACGTCCTACCCGGACGGCACGGCCCAGATCGCGGTCAAATCAAGGGCCTTGGCGCCCTGGTTCCGGTCCGTCAACCCGGACGAGTACGTGGTCCAGGTCCATTCCGGCTCGGCCGCCGGTGTCGCGATGCTGTCCACCGGGCGGCTCCTGACCTGGGGAACCGAATCCCCCGACGATTATGACGGCGGCGCCATTGGCCGCCAATGCCCGTCCAGCCCGGCCGCAACCCGGAACGCCTGCTACCACCGGCCGGCGCCGGTCGACTTCAAGGCGATCCGCCCCCAGCCAAGCATCGTCCGCGTGTCGGCCGCCTTCACCGGCGTCACGGCCTTGGCCGAGGACGGCACCCTTTACGGCTGGGGCGGCGCCCACACCAGTTGGGAGGGCTACCCCGACTACTGGAAGCCCAAACCCGGCGTGTCCTCGGAAGTCCCCGAGTACGCCTCCAGCTTCACCGGCGATGGCGGGGTGATCGTGGTGGCCCGGAACGTTGTCGACTTCCAGGACGGCCAGGGCTACATCATGTGGTGGGAGCGCGACGGCAGCCACTGGGCGCGCGGCTGGAACCGCTACGGCCAAGCCGGCCACACCGCCGCCAACTGGGGGGTCGGCGGGCTGTCCGCCCGCCATGACGAGACCCGCACCCGCCAGGTCTGGTTCTCCAAGCCCCAGTACGAGGACTGCAAGCCCGAATGGGTCACCCCGGCCTGGGACGACCTGTCCGTCCAAGACCCCCTCACCGAGCGGCTGTTCAAGATCGGCAAAGACTACACGACCACCTATAACGGCACGGAATACTACTGCTCCGACCTGAACATCAAGAACCCAGATGGCACCTGGGCCAACCGCTACACCTTCGAACAATGCCTGGCCGGAATGTGCGCGGCGCCCTGACCCAGCCCTGGATGCTCCAGCCAGGGCGCCCGGGGCCGCCGCTGGGAGGCGCGCCCACGGCATCGGGCGCAAACTGCGCCGCCCGGCGACGCGCGGTCCGGACCGGGCCGGACGCCGCGCGCCGCCGGGCGGCCAGCGTTCCTAATAACTGCCCTTGCGCCCGGCCGAGCCGAGTTGCTGGGCGGCCTCCACGACGCGGGCGGCCATGCCGCCTTCGGCGGCCTTGCCCCAGGCCCTGGGATCGTAGGCCTTCTTGTTGCCGACCTCGCCGTCCACTTTGAGCACGCCGTCGTAGTGGGTGAACATGTGGGCCGCCACCGGGCGGGTGAAGGCGTACTGGGTGTCGGTGTCGATGTTCATCTTGATGACGCCGTAGGCGACCGCGTCCGCGATCTCCTGCTCGGTCGAGCCCGAGCCGCCGTGGAAGACCAGGTCGAACGGGCGCTCGCGGCCGTAGGCCCCGCCGACCTGGGTCTGGATGTCGCGCAGAATCTCGGGACGCAGTTTGACGGCCCCGGGCTTGTACACGCCGTGGACGTTGCCGAAGGTCAGAGCGGTCAGATAGCGGCCGTTCTCGCCCAGGCCGAGCGCCTCGACGGTCTTGGTGGCGTCCTCGGCGGTGGTGTACAGCTTCTCGTTGATCTCGGCCGAGACGCCGTCTTCCTCGCCGCCCACCACGCCGATCTCGATCTCCAAGATGGTCTTCGCCTTGACCGACAAGGCCAGCAATTCCTTGGCGATCACAAGGTTCTCATCTAGCGGCACCGCCGAGCCGTCCCACATGTGGGACTGGAAGGTCGGCAGGCCGCCGTTCGCGACCTGCTCAGCCTCCAGCGCCAGCAGCGGGCGCACCCAGGTGGCCAGATTCGGCTTCGAGCAGTGGTCGGTGTGCAGGGCGATGGTCACGCCGTAGTTGCCCGCGACCTCGCGCACGTAGGCGGCCAGCGCCAGCGAGCCGGCCACACGGTCTTTGACGGTGGCGCCGGACATGTATTCGGCGCCGCCGACCGAGATTTGCACAATCCCGTCTGATTCGGCTTCGGCGAAGCCTTGCAGCGCGGCGGTGGCGGTTTGGGAACTGGTCACATTGACGGCTGGGTAGGCGAAGCGGTTCTGCTTCGCCCGGTCCAGCATGGCGGCGTAGATGTCTGGTGTTGCGACTGGCATGCTAACCCTCCAAGGGCATCACTAGTTTGCGGACTTTGACTCATCCATCCTGCCACTTGGCCGGCGGCGCGGTGGCTGGCATAGGACCCAGGGCCGCGACCAGCGCTGGGGCGGGACGCGCGGCGGGACACTCGGCACTCGGTGCCCGGTGCCCGGAACCGGGCGTCCCGGCCCGCGGCGGTCAACTCCGCAATGTGTACAACCAGTGGAATACCTCGTTGCCGAGGTCGGGAAAGCTGATCGTCAGCGCCGCTGGCGCGACCACCACCAGCATCGCCGCAGGCGCCAGCCAGCGCGCCCGGATTCGGGCGCGCCGACCCAGCGCCAGGTTGGCGACCAGGCACGGAATCAGGGCCAGCCCGAGCAGCGGGCCGAGGAACAACACCGCTTCCCAGGGCGTGAAATCGGGGTCGTGGTCATTCTTGGCGACCACCGCCAACCACAGCATCTCCAGTGGAAGAAATGCCAGCCCGGCGCTCGCCAGGTCGCAGGCCGCGATGCCGGCCACCGCCAACGCTCGCCGCCATCCACCGGCCGGCGGCGGCTCGGGCCGGGGCGGGTCTGGCAGGCCAAGCGGGCCGGGCGGGCTGGTCACGTCGGCAGCCCCACGTAAATCGTGTCGAGGTATTCCTCAAGGCCTTCGGGGCCGCCCTCGCGCCCAAGACCGGAGCGTTTGACGCCGCCGAAGGGCGCCGCGGCGTTGGAGATAGGGCCGGTGTTGACCGCCACCATGCCGACCTCGAGCTCGCGGGCGCAGCGCCGGACCAGTTTCATGTCGCTGGTGCAGATATACCCGGCCAAGCCCAGATCGACGCTGTTAGCCCTGGTCAAAACCTCGTCAACGGTCGCGAACAAGGTCACCGGCGCGACCGGGCCGAAGATCTCGGTGGTCAAGATGGCGCTGTCCGGCGGCACCGCGCCGAGGACCGTGGGCTGGTAGAAGAACCCCGGGCGATCCGGCGCGGCCCCGCCGGTCAGGACGGTGGCGCCGGCGGCGCGGGCGGCATCGACCAAGGCGGCGACCTGGCGACGCTGGTCGGCCGAGACCAACGGCCCCAACTCGACCCCCGGCTCCAGCCCGTCGCCCACCCGCAGCGCCGCGAAGCGCTCGGCCAGGCGGACGGCGAAATCGTCGGCCAGGGATTCGTGGACGTAGAAGGTGTTGGCGGCGTTGCAGGCCTCGCCGTTGGAGCGGGTCTTGGCGGCCACGGCGGCGGCCAGGGCCACCTCCAAGTCGGCGTCGGCGAAAACGATGAACGGCGCGCAGCCGCCCAGTTCCATCGAGGTTCTCAGGACGCCCGGCGCGGCCTCGGCCAGCAGCGCCTGGCCGACCGGCGTGGAGCCGGTGAAAGACAGTTTGCGCAGGCGCGGGTCGGCCAGGACGGGCGAGGACACCGCCGCCGAGCTTTCCGCCGGGACCACGTTGACCACCCCGGCCGGCAGCCCCGCCTCCTCCAGCACCCGGCCCACCGCCAAGGCGGACAGCGGCGTCAACGAGGCCGGTTTGAGCACGCAGGTGCACCCGGCCGCCAGCGCCGGCCCGATCTTCCGGGTCGCCATTGCCAGCGGGAAGTTCCAGGGCGTCACGAACAGGCACGGCCCGACCGGCCGGCGGACCGTCAAAATGTCCAGGTGCCCCTCCGGCGCGACGGCGGTCCGCCCGAAGCCGCGCACGGCCTCCTCGGAGTACCAGCGGAAGAACTCGGCGGCGTAGCGGACCTCGCCCAGGGCGTCCGCCAGGGGCTTGCCCATCTCCAGGGTGATCAGCCCGGCCAGCGCCTCCGCCCGCTCTGTGATCAGGTCAAACGCCCGGCGCAAAATGTCCGCCCTTTGGCGCGGCGCGGTGTCCGCCCAGCCCTTGGCCGCGCCGGCGGCCGCGTCCATGGCGGCCGCGCCCTCGGCCGGCCCGCCAGCCGCCACCTCGGTCAGGACCGCCTCGGTGGCCGGGTTGACCACGGCCAGACGCTTGCCCGATGCCGCCGGGCCCCAGTTCCCGCCAACCCACAGGTCGGTCGGGGCCAGGGCGAGCGCCTTGTCAATCAGTTCCGGATTCGGGTTCATCGGCTGGTCTCCTGAGTCTCCTGAGTCTCCTGATTCGAACGAGTCGAAGTGGTCGGCTTGCGGTCCAGACTAGAGACCGCCCCGGCCGCGGCGCCAGTCCGCTGGATGTCGGCGCCCTTGCCAACTGGCTTGGTCGGAAACCTGGCGTAGGATTCCGGCTGGGTTTGGTGCCCGAACCAGCCGGACCACTCCCGCCAGGGTTCACCGAAGCGCTCACGGAACGGGCGACAGCCCAACCATGCTCGGAACCCCGACCACGACAAGTCAGCGGCGCGACCAGGCCCGCGTCCGCGCCATCACTGCACGGACAACGCCCGCCGGACCACTTGCCCCGCCGACACCCGCGACGTCGCGCGGACTGGCCATCTAGTCGGCTCGCCGCAGCCAATTCACTCCCGCGCCCGGCCGGTCAATCGGCTTGCGCGCCTTCCAGGACGTCAGCCATCGCGGCGCGCTCCGGACCGGTCACCGACAACAGGTAGCGGGTCTTGATTGGCTTTGCTGGGTGTGGCGGACGACCGGTGATGCGCCCCCCGTGTGGACGAGGGCGCCCGGCGTACAATCGGGGGATGACGATGAAGGTGGCCGAGGTTCTGGAGACTGTCATGGAGATGACACGCGAACAGCGCGCCGACCTGGCCTGCCAGGTGCTCCTCACACTCGACGAGCCGCCGACCGGTGAGGCGGCGGCTAGCGGGGCGGCTTGGCGTGAGGAAATCGGCCGCCGTGTTGACGATTATTTGGGCGGGAACCCGGACGTTGTGGCCGCCGAAAAGTCGCATGGGGCGATTCGCGCCGAGTTGGCGGCCAAGGGGCCGTGGATCTGATCCGCCGGGAGCGGCGGGAGGCCGCCGCCGAGCTTTTGGCGCAGGCCCGCTATTACGAGGGCCAGCGAGCCGGGTTGGGGACGGCGTTCATGGACGCGGTCGACGCCGCGATCGCCGCGATTGAGGCTTTCCCTGACGCGGCTGGCCCGTACCCCGGCTGGGACCGCGAGCCGATGCTGCGGCTCAGGCACGTCGAGGGTTTCCCGGTCGGCATCGTCTACTTGGTGGATGGCCGCGACCTTGTGGTCTTCGCCTACGCCCACCACCGGCGCGCGCCCGGCTACTGGCTGGGACGGCTCGACCCCTGACCGGCGCCGACTCACGGTGAGCGGCAAGCCCATTTTGCCGGGCTGCGCGGAGGTTGGCGCGGTCTTCGTCGGTGTCGGTAGGACTGGTGTTGGCTGTCACGGGGGCGTCAAAGACTCAAACCCGCCGTTGACCGTGTGGTCGGCGCCGGGGAGTGTGCCGGGGAGAGGCTCGGAGGTGCCACCGTGTGGGGCTGGGTTAGCCCGGCCGTTGTGCCTCAACGCTCCTAACACCAGCCTGGCCTGGGTGCTCGTTTCGTTTTAGCAGAATTGAAGACCATTCGTTGGGATCTCCGCTCATCTGCTTGGAGAATCTCTTTTCAATTGGATGGTGAGCTTGAACCTCGCCCACACCCCTGGTCGCCGCTCTGTGCTCCCGATAAGGCTTGACACCAGAACCGTGAGCCCCAGTCTTGCCTCGGCCGACAAGCGCGGCGAAATCAAACGAGCCGGTTTCGTCCCCGTTTTTGATGGCGGTTTTGGCGCGGTTGAGGATTTGGCGGGTGGTGGCGCCGAGGTTGTCCAGGGCGCTGCGGGTGGCGCGGGTGGCGCGGGTGGCGAGTTCGGCGGCTTGGCG
>JAIROU010000303.1 GCA_031257375.1 Bifidobacteriaceae bacterium | reverse complement strand
CTCGTAGGTGAAGTACTGGTGGCGGGGCGTGGACATGCGCGTCTCCTACCCGGCGTTCAACTCGGTGGTGATCGATGCCGCCGGATCGTTGGCGACACCGGTGACGGTCCGTTTCCTGAGTCAGGAGCCCGATGCCGTGTTGGCCGTCTCGGTCGGCGGCGAGAGCGCGGGGACGGTGACGGCGGACGCCGAGGGCAACGCGGATGTCACCGTGCCGGGCGGCTCGGCCTGGCCGGTGGCGGTCGAGTGCGCGGGCTGCGCGGCCCCGCACGCGGTGGCCGGCGGGGGCGAGTCGTTCGTCACGGCGGTCTCCGTCGGCGGGGTGGCGACCAGGAACAACTCGACCGACCGGTACGGGATGAAGATCACGGTCGGGACCCGTCCCATCACGGTGACCAGCCTGGGGCGCTACCGGTTCGACGGCGACCAGCGCGTCCACCGGGTGCGGCTGCAGTCCGAGGCGGGCGTGATCTTGGGCACCGCCTCGGTCGACCTGGCGGCGGGCGAGCCGGACGCGAACGGGTTCGTCTACGGGACGCTGGCCGAGCCCGTCATGCTGGAGGCCGGCGCGACCTACTACGTCACATCCCTGGAGACGTCCGGCCAGGACAAGTGGGCGGACCAGGCCGCGACCGTGCAGACCACAGCGGTGGCGTCGGTTGTGGGCGCCGCCGCGGGCCAGCGCCCGGCCGCCTCGGCCAGCGCGGACCACACCTACGGGCCCGTGAACTTCCTCTACCAGCTCGAGCCGACCGACACGGCCAAGCTGGATGAGGCGATCGCCGAGGCCGAGGATCTGACCGAGGGTGATTACACGCCCGTCTCGTGGGCGGCGCTGCAGTCGGCGTTGTCGGCCGCCCGGGTGGTTTCGGGGGACGATGCCGCGACCCAGGACGACGTGGACGATGCCGTGTTGGCGCTGCGGTCCGCGATCGGCGGTTTGGAGCGGGTCCCGGCGGGTCCGTCTGGTCCGGCGGTGTCGCCGTCGGTGGCGTTCAAGTGCGCGGCGGGGCGGGTGTATTTGGCGGTGACGGTGGTCAACGACGAGGATGTGGAGCCGGTGTCGTTGGTGTTGTCGGGTCCGTTCGGGTCGAAGTCGTTCGCGTCGGTCGCGGCGGGGAGGAAGGCGACGGCGTCGTTCAACACGTTGACCGCGAGTTTGACGCAGGGCGGGGCGTTGGCGTTGACGGCGGGCGTGGCCGGCGTGGAGCCGGTGGTGTCGGATGTTGTTTATGGGGCGTATTCCTGCGGCGGTTAGGCGCGGGCTGGGGGTTCGGGCCGGCGCCCGCTTTGGGGGCCGGCCCGGGCTCACGAGATTCACATATGGCCCGGGCTGGTCGCGGCCGGCGGCCAGGCGGTGGCTTGGCCGGAAGAGGCCGTCCCCCGGATTGAGTCGCTGCCCGGCGTGACCGGGCGGGTCGGGGCCCAGGGGCCGGGCGGGTCTGGCCGTGGGGCCGGGGTCTTGCCATCCGTTCGCGGGATGGCGTATGGTGTCAGCAAGTTGATTCCAACGTTTGACTTCCCTTGGGCGGGTGGCGCCCGGCCCGGGGGTTGCCCGTGACGAGGAGGTCACCCCATGAACATGACGAGACTTCGCCGGGGCTGCGCCTTGGCAGCGGCCGGGGCGTTGGCCGGAGGCCTGGGCTTGTCGGCGCTGCCGGTGCCCGCGCCGGCCCAGGCCGCCCAGGCCGCGATCGGGAACCTGGCGCTCGGCAAGCCGGTCTACGCCAACTCGAACAACCTGTCCGGGTTCAAAGAGCGGGCCGTGGACGGCGACACGTCCACGCACTGGACCACCCTCAGCGCGATGCGGCAGGCCTGGATCTACGTGGACTTGGAGGACGTGTACGCGCTGGCCGAGACGCGGGTCTTGTTCAACATGGCGGCGCCGGGCGGGCTGTACAAGTACCAGATCGAGGGCTCCAACGACGCCGAGGAGTGGGACGTGCTGGCCGACCGCTCCGAGGGGGTGAACCTGGTCGGCGGCGACCCCTATGCCAGCGGCGGCTATCCCAACCTTGACGAGTGGCAGGCCGACGAGGTCGAGGGCGACTACCGGTACGTCCGGTTGAGCATCGTCGACTCCGGCGCCAACGACTGGCCGTCGATCTACGAGCTCGAGGTCAGCGGCGACGGCATCCCGGCGACGGTCGCCTCGGTCGGCAACCCGCCCGGCCTAACCGTGCGCCTGGGCCGGGCGGCCGACAGTTTGAACCTGCCGGCCCAGGTCACCGTCACCGACGGCGGCGGGCGGCAGGCCCAAGCCGGCGTCGTCTGGGACACCAGCGCCTATGACCCGGCCGAGGCCGGCGTCTACAACCTGGCCGGAACGCTGGTCGGCCTGCCTGATTATTGGTCGAACCCCGGGAGCGTCGTCGCGGTGATGGTCGTGACGGTGGCGGACATCCCGCCGATCGCCGACGATCAAGCCGCCCGGAAGCTGACCTTGACCGGCGACCGCTATCAGATGGTGGTGGACTATGACGACAAGGCCAAGGTGACCTCGCTGGTGGTGGACGGTTTGGAGACGCTGGGCGCTGGTGGGATTGTCTCGACGGTCCAGTTCAGGGCCGCTTCGACGAATCTGGCGCTGGGCAAGGCGGTGGCCGTCTCGACAACGGCAGCTGGCGCCGACTATGCGAAGGAGCACGCCGTGGACGGCGACACCGCGTCTCGTTGGGTGGCCAGCGGCGGCGGTTTCCCGCAGTGGTTGACGGTCGACCTGGGGGCGCAGTACTCGTTGGGCACGGTGCGGCAGTTGTTCCACGACAACGACGAGAGCACTTATAAGTTCAAGGTGGAGGGCTCTAACACCAATAACGGAACGGACTGGGTGACGCTGGCGGACCACACCGTTGAGGGTTTGGCGCAGCCGGGCTTGTCGTTGGCGGATCGGGAGCCGTTGTCGG
>JAIROU010000211.1 GCA_031257375.1 Bifidobacteriaceae bacterium | reverse complement strand
AAGGACCGTCCCCGGGTTTATTCAGGCGGGGGCTGGGTCGATGCCGCGCAGGGCCAGTTCGGCGGCGCCGCCGTCGGGCTCGGTCAGGACCCAGATGCCGCCCTCGGTGCGGGCGACGGTGTGCTCCCAGTGGGCGGCCCGCGCGGCGTCGACGGTTCGCACGGTCCAGCCGTCGGCGTCGACCGAGGTCGCGGTCGAGCCCTCGACCACCATCGGCTCGATGGCCAGGACCAGGCCCGGCCGGACCCTGGGGCCGCGCTCGCGGGAGGCGAAGTTGACCACGTCGGGGGCCATGTGCATGGCGCTGCCGATGCCGTGCCCGACGTACTCGCGCAGAATCCCGAACGACGGCTCGGCGGCCCGGACGGACGCCTCGATGGCCGCCCCGATCTCCCCGACGTGCTGCGCCCGCGCGAAAGCGGCGATCCCGTCCCACAGGGCCGCCCGTGTGACCTCGATCAGCACTTCGGAACGCGGGTCGACCTCGCCCACGGCCAGGGTCACGGCTGCGTCGGAGTGCCAGCCGTCCAACACCGCGCCGCAGTCGATCGACACGATGTCGCCAACCCGGGCGACCTGCTCGCCAGGTATGCCGTGGACAACCACGTCATTGGCCGAGAAGCAGACCGAGGCCGGATAGCCGTCATAGCCGAGGAAGTTCGGCGCCGCCCCGGCCGCCCGGATGGCCGCCTCGGCGGCCGCGTCGACCGAGGCCGCCCGCGCGCCGGGCGCCAGCGCCGCCCGCGCCGCCGCCAAGGCCGATGCCGTCACCAGCCCCGACGCGCGCATGGCCCGGATTTGAGCGGGCGTTTTCAGCTCGACGCGCCCGCGCCGCAGCAAGCTCACCGGCCCCGCTCGGCCAGATCAAGACCTGCCGAGTCAGGACCAGCCAGGTCAGGATCGCCCACGCCCGCCGCCGCGCCAAGGGCGCCCAGCACCCGCCCGGCCACATCCTCGACGGTCCCCACCGCATCGACGGGCACCAGCAGCCCGCGGGCGCGGTAAACCGCCACGATCGGCTCGGTCTCGCGGTGGTAGACGGCCAAGCGCTCGCGGATGACCGGCTCGGTGTCATCCACCCGGCCCTCCAACTCGGCCCGCCGCAGCAGGCGGGTCACAATCAGGTCCTCCGGCAGTTCCAAGCAGACGGCGGCCTCAACGGCCAGGCCGCGCTCGGCCAGAATCGCGTCGAGGACGCCCACCTGGGGGACGTTGCGGGGGTAACCGTCGAGGATGAAGCCCCACTCGGCATCGGGCGACGAGAAGCGCGAGCGGACCATGGCGTTGACCACCCGATCCGGCACCAGGTGGCCCTGCGCCATATAGGTGGCGGCCTCCACGCCCAAGGCCGTGCCGCGGGCCATCTGATCGCGGAACAGCGCCCCGGTCGAGACGGTCGGAACGCCCAAATGGGAGGCGAGCAGCGAACCCTGGGTGCCTTTGCCGGAACCGGGCGGCCCCAGCAGGACCAGGCGCCGTTTCACCGCAAGAAGCCCTCGTAATGCCGCTGCTGGAGTTGCGACTCGATTTGTTTGACCGTGTCCAGGCCCACCCCGACAATGATCAGCAGCGTGGTGCCGCCGAAGGGCAGGTTCTGGTTGACGCCCAGCAGGCCGAACAGGACTTGCGGGATCAACGCCACCACCGCCAGGTAGATCGAGCCGGGCGTGGTGATGCGGTTGATGACGTAGTTGAGGTATTCGGCGGTCGGCCGGCCGGCTCTGATGCCGGGGATGAACCCGCCGTACTTCTTCATGTTGTCGGCCACTTCTTCGGGGTTGAAGGTGATGGCGGTGTAGAAGAAGCAGAAGAAGATCGTCAGGGCCGCGTACAGCACCATGTAAAGGGCGTCGGTCGAGCCCAAGTTGTTGGCTATCCAGCCGACCACCGGGTTCGACTGATCGCGGACGAACTGCGTCACCATCATCGGCAAGGCCAGCAGCGAGGACGAGAAGATGATCGGGATGACCCCGGCGGTGTTGATCTTGATCGGGATGTAGGTGGTCGAGCCGCCGTAGGTCCGCCGCCCGACCATCCGCTTGGCGTACTGCACGCGGATGCGCCGCTGCGACTGCTCCACGAACACAATCGCGATGATCACGGCCACGAAGACGACCAGCACCACCATGAAGTTGATCGGCCCGCCGTTCGAGGAACCCCAAATCTGCCCCATCGAAGCCGGGAACCCGGCCACGATCGAGGCGAAGATCAGCAGCGACATGCCGTTGCCGACGCCCTTCTCGGTGATGAGCTCGCCCAACCACATGATCAGGCCGGTCCCGGCCGTCATCGTGATGATCATCAGCGCCACCGTCCAAGGCGTGTCTGGGTTGATGACCCGGGTGTCAGAGCCGAACAGCGTCCCCGAGCGGGCGGTCGTGATGACGGCCGTCGATTGCAGCACGGCCAGGGCGATCGTCAGATAGCGGGTGTACTGCGTCAGCTTGGTCTGCCCCGACTGCCCCTCCTTGTGCAGGGCCTCGAAGCGCGGGATGACCACCCGCAGCAGCTGGGTGATGATCGAGGCCGTGATGTACGGCATGATCCCGAGCGCGAAGACCGACAATTGCAGCAGCCCGCCCCCGGAGAACAGGTTGATCAGGCCGAGCAGGTCGTTGGAGGCGGCCTGCTTCTGGATCGAGTTGATGGCGGCGTAGTCCACGCCGGGGGTCGGAATGGCCGAGCCGAGCCGGAACAGCACCACGATCCCGATTGTGAACAGCAGCTTGCGGCGCAGGTCCGGAGTCCTGAACGCCTTGGCGAATGTTCTTAGCACGGGGGTCCTCTCTAACCGACGGGGCCAGCCGCGACCGGGGGGTGTCCAACGCTCACGGCTCGTCCCACTTTAGTCGCTGACGGTGCCGCCCGCCGCCAGGATTTTCTCCTTGGCGCTGGCCGACAGGGCCTCGACGGAGACGTCGAGTTTGACGTCGATCTCACCGCCGCCCAGGACTTTGACCGGCAGGCTGTCGCGCACCGCCCCGCGGGCGGCCAGGTCGGCCGAGGTGACCTGGCCGCCTTCGGGGTACAGTAGGGCCAGTTTGTCCAGGTTGACGACCTGGTACTCGACCCGGAACGGGTTCTTGAAGCCGCGATTTTTCGGCAGCCGCCGGTGCAGGGGCGTCTGCCCGCCCTCGAACCGCGCCGGCACCTGCCCGCGGGCCTTGGAGCCCTTAGTGCCGCGCCCGGCCGTCTTGCCCTTGGACGATTCGCCGCGCCCGACCCGCGTCTTGGCCTTTTTGGCGCCCGGCGCCGGCTTCAAGTGGTGGACTTTGAGCACCCGGCTCTTCGGTTCTTTCTTTCCCGATGCCTCCGCCGCCGCGCTCTCAACCTCGATTTCGGCCGCATCGGCGTCGTCTTTGCCCGATGCCGCCTCCGCCGCCGCGCTCTTGGGCGCGACCTGCTCGGCCTGATCTTTTTCCTCAGCCACGGTCAGTCAACCTCCTCCACTTTGACCAGGTGCGCCACCGTCCGGACCATGCCCCGGAAAACCGGCTCATCCGGCCGTTCGACAGTCTGCCCAATCTTCCTCAGCCCCAGCGTGCGCAGCGTCTCGCGCTGATTGCGCTTGCCGCCGATGCCGGACTTGATCTGAGTGATCTTCAAGGTGGCCATCATTTCTCCTTCACGGCCCCGGCCGCGGCCACGGCCGCGGCGCCCGCCGCCTGCGCCCGGAGCAGCGGCGCCGGCGCCACATGCTCCAGCGGCAGCCCCCGGCGGACCGCCACCGATTGCGGCGCTTCCAAGGCCTTGAGCGCCCGCACCGTGGCGTGCGCGATGTTGATCGCATTGGACGAGCCGAGCGACTTCGACAAGACGTCGTGCACCCCGGCGCATTCGAGCACCGCCCGGACCGGACCCCCGGCTATAACGCCGGTGCCCGGCGCGGCCGGGCGCAAGTAGACCACGCCGGCCGCCGCCTCGCCCTGAATCGGGTGGGGGATCGTCTTCTGGATGCGCGGCACCTTGAAGAACGACTTCTTGGCCTCTTCGACCCCCTTGGCGATCGCGGCCGGGACCTCCTTGGCCTTGCCGTAGCCAACGCCGACGGTGCCGTCGCCATCGCCCACCACCACCAGGGCGGTGAAGGAGAACCGGCGTCCGCCCTTGACCACTTTGGCGACCCGGTTGATCGAGACGACCCGCTCCAAGAACTGATTGCGGTCGTCGTCGCCGCGCCCGCCGCGCCGCTGGTCGCGGCGTCCGGAATCGCGCCGTCCGCCGCCGCCGTCGCGGCGCTCGCCGTCGCGGCCGTCGCGGCGGTCGCCCGACTCCCCGCCCACTCGCTGCTCGCCAGCCATCAGATGCTCTGCCTTCCGTCGTTCGTCAATGCTCAGTCTCCTCGCGGTCTAGAGGGTCAACCCGCCCTCGCGGGCGCCCTCGGCCACAGCGGCCACCCGGCCGTGGTACTTGTTGCCGCCGCGGTCGAAGACCACGGCGCCGATCCCGGCCGCCTTGGCCCGTTCGGCCACCAGGGCGCCGACCTGCTTGGCCTTGGCGGTCTTGTCAGCTTGCAGTTGGCGCAGGTCCGCCTCCATGGTCGAGGCCGAGACCAGCGTGTGACCGACCGAGTCGTCAATCACCTGGGCCACCATATGGCGGGCCGAGCGGGTGACCACCAGCCGGGGCTTTTCGGCCGTGCCCTTGACCGACTTGCGGATGCGGTGGTGGCGCTTGGCCCGCTGAACCGCCCGAGATGCCGTAGCCATGGTCACTTACCAGCCTTTCCAACCTTGCGACGGACGACTTCGCCCTGGTAGCGCACGCCTTTGCCCTTGTAGGGCTCGGGCTTGCGCAGTTTGCGGATATTGGCCGCGACCTCCCCGACCTGCTCTTTGTCGATCCCGGTGACGGAGAAGCGGGTCGGGATGTCAACTGTGAAGGTGATCCCGTCCGGGGCCTTGACCAGCACCGGGTGGGAGAACCCGAGCGAGAACTCCAGGTCCGCGCCCTTCGCGACAACCCGGTAGCCGGTGCCGACAATCTCCAGGACCTTGGTGTAGCCGTCCGTCACGCCGGTGACCATGTTCGCCACCAGGGTGCGCGACAGGCCGTGCATGGACCGGGCGCGGCGTTCGTCATTCGGCACGGTCACCACCACCGCGCCGGATTCGTCGCGGGCCACTTTGACCGGCTCGGGCAGTTCCCGGCTGAGGGCGCCTTTGGGGCCTTTGACCGAGACCTTGCGGCCGTCGATCGTCACGTCCACGCCGGCTGGGACCGGCACCGGCAGTTTGCCGATTCGAGATGCCATTGTTCCTCCTACCAGACGTAGGCGAGGACTTCCCCGCCCACACCTTTCTTGGCCGCCTGCCGATCGGTCAGCAGGCCCGATGACGTCGACAGAATTGCGATCCCCAGTCCGCCCAGCACTCTCGGCAGGTTGGTCGACTTGGCGTAGACGCGCAGGCCGGGCTTGGAGATCCGGCGCAGCCCGGCCAGCGCCCGCTGGCGGTTGGCGCCGTACTTCAAGCTCACCCGCAGGGTCGCCCCGACTGGCGCCTCGTGCTTCGACCAGCCTCGGATGTAACCCTCGTCCTGGAGGATTTGGGAGATGGCGGCCTTCATCTTCGAGTACGGCATGTCGACGGAGTCGTGGTGGGCGGCGTTGGCGTTGCGGATGCGCGTCAACATGTCCGCGATCGGATCGGTCATTGTCATGTGGGCGTTCCCACCTTCCTCGCCCCGGTTTCCGCCACGTGCGGACCTTGGGCGTAGTTGATTACCAGCTGGACTTCGTGACTCCGGGCAGTTCGCCGCGGTGCGTCATCTCGCGCAGGCACACCCGGCACAGCCCAAACTTGCGGTAGACGCTGCGCGGCCGCCCGCAGCGGAAGCAGCGCGTGTAGCCGCGCACCTTGAACTTCGGCGTGCGCGCGGCCTTGACGATGAGAGCTTTCTTAGCCAATTCAGTTCTCCTTGAACGGGAAGCCGAACTGCCTCAGCAGCGCCCGGCCTTGGTCGTCGTCGGCGGCGGTGGTCACCAAGGTGATGTCCATGCCCCGAACCCGGTCAATGTGGTCTTGGTCGATCTCGTGGAAGACCGACTGCTCGGTCAGGCCGAAGGTGTAGTTGCCCTGGCCGTCGAACTGCTTGTCGCTGAGCCCGCGAAAGTCGCGGATGCGGGGCAGGGCGATGGTCAAAAGCCGGTCCAAGAACTCCCACATGCGGTCGCCGCGCAGGGTCACATGGGCGCCGATCGGCATGCCCTCGCGCAGTTTGAACTGGGCGATCGACTTGCGCGCGCGGGTCACGGTCGGCTTTTGGCCGGTGATCAGGGCCAGGTCGGCGACCGCCCCGTCGATCAGCTTGGCGTCCCGCGCGGCCTCCCCAACCCCCATGTTGACCACGATCTTGGTCAGCTTGGGGACCTGGTTGATGTTGCCGAAGCGGAACTCCGAACGCAGGGTCGGGGCGATCTGCTCGCGGTAGCGGACCTTCAGGCGCGGCGGGCTGGGCGCCGAACCGGCGGCATCGGCCACCGCTCCGGCGACTTTCGTCCCACCGGTCTTGGCCGGCTTGCCCTGCGGCGCTTGACCGGCCTTGGGCGCCGGCTTGGTCTTGGCGGTTTGCTTGGTCTTAGCGGCCATCGCCTAAAGCTCCTTACCAGACTTCTTGGCGTAACGGACTCTGACCTGGCGCAGGCGGCCGTCACGCTCGACTGTCTCAACCCGGTAGCCCACACGGGTCGGCTGGCGCGTCTCCGGGTCGACCACCATCACATTGGAAATGTGGATGGGCGCCTCAATGGTCTCGCGGCCGCCGGTCTTGGCGCCGCGGGCGGACTGGCCCACCTTGGTGTGCCGGATCACCCGGTTGACCCCCTCGACGATCAGCCGGTTGGAGTCCGTCAGGACCTCCAGGACCCGGCCCTGCTTGCCGGCGTCGCGCCCCGAGATGACCTGGACCAGGTCGTGTTTCTTGATCTTGGCCATGCCTACAGAACCTCCGGGGCCAGCGAGATGATCTTCATGAACTTCTTCTCCCGCAACTCCCGGCCGACCGGGCCGAAGATGCGGGTGCCGCGCGGCTCGCCGTCCGGTTTGAGGATGACGGCGGCGTTCTCGTCAAAGCGGATGTAACTGCCGTCCGGGCGGCGCCGCTCCTTGGTCACGCGCACCACCACGGCTTTGACGACATCGCCCTTGCGGACGTTGCCGCCGGGGATGGCGTCTTTGACGGTGGCGACAATGGTGTCGCCGATCGAGGCGTAGCGGCGGCCTGATCCGCCCAGCACCCGGATGCACAAGATTTCCTTGGCGCCGGTGTTGTCCGCCACTCGCAGGCGGGTCTCTTGCTGAATCATGGCCCGGACCTACTTCGCTTTCTCGAGGATTTCCACGACCCGCCAGCGCTTCGTGGCGCTGAGCGGCCGGGTCTCCATGATCAGCACCAGGTCTCCGATGCCGGCCGTCTCGTTCTCGTCGTGGGCCTTGACCTTGGTCACCCGGGTCATGACCTTGCCGTAGAGCGGGTGCTTGACCCGGTCTTCGAGCCGGACCACGACGGTCTTGGTCATTTTGTCGCTTACGACCAGCCCGCGCCGCGTCTTGCGGTGCGAGGTCCTGGCCGGGGCGGCGGTGTCGCTGCTCACTTCTTCTCAGCCTCCAGATTTGAAGTCGGTGCGGTCCGGATGCCCAATTCCCGTTCCCGCAGCACCGTGTAGATGCGGGCGATGTCCCGCCGGACCGCCTTCAACCGGCCGTGCGACTCCAGTTGGCCGGTGGCGGAGGCGAAGCGGAGGTTGAACAGTTCCTCCTTGGCCCGGGTCAGTTCGGCCGTCAGCCGCTCGTTGTCAAGCAAGTCCAGTTTGTCTGGCATCAGATCTTTCGAACCCACAGCCATGCTCACTCACCACCCTCTCGGCGGATAAAACGGCATTTCATCGGCAGTTTGTGGATGGCTCGGCCGATCGCCTCGCGGGCCAGCGCCTCTGGCACGCCGGCCAGTTCGAAGACCACCCGGCCGGGTTTGACGTTGGCGACCCACCACTCCGGCGAGCCTTTGCCCGAACCCATCCGGGTCTCGGCCGGTTTCTTGGTCAGCGGCCGGTCCGGGAAGACGTTGATCCAGACCTTGCCGCCACGCTTGACGTGGCGGGTCATGGCGATACGGGCGGCCTCGATCTGCCGGTTGGTCAGATAGGCGTGCTCGAGGGCTTGGATGCCGTAGTCCCCGAAGGCGATCGTGGTGCCGCCCTTGGCCTGCCCGGACCGCGTCGGGCGGTGCTGTTTGCGGTGCTTGATGCGTCGAGGGATGAGCATGGCTCAGGCCTCCGTTCCACGTGCGGCGCCCACGGGCGCCTGGTCGGCTGGCGGACGTCCGCCCTCGGGGCGGCGCGGGCGGGACCGATCCCCGCCGCGATCCCCGCGGTCGCCGCGATCGCCGCGATCGGCCCGGTCGCCCCGGCCGCGCGAGGGCCTGGGCGCGGCGGCCGCCTGCTGGCGGGCGAACTCGCGCTCGGTCATGTCGCCCTTGTAGATCCAGACCTTCACGCCGATCCGGCCAAAGGTGGTCCGAGCCTCGAAGAACCCGTAGTCAATGTTGGCCCGAAGCGTGTGCAGGGGCACCCGGCCCTCGCGGTAGAACTCCGAGCGCGACATCTCGGCCCCGCCCAGGCGGCCCGAGCACTGGACGCGGACGCCTTTGGCGCCGGCCCGCTGGGCCGATTGCAGGCCCTTGCGCATGGCCCGGCGGAAGGAGACGCGGCTGGCCAGCTGCTCGGCGATGCCTTGGGCGACCAGTTGCGCGTTCAACTCGGGGTTCTTGACCTCCAAGATGTTCAACTGGACCTGTTTGCCGGTCAGCTTCTCCAGCTCGCCCCGGATGCGGTCGGCCTCGGCGCCGCGCCGACCGATCACAATGCCCGGGCGGGCGGTGTGGATGTCGATGCGGACGCGGTCGCGGCTGCGCTCGATCTCGACTTTGGCGATGCCCGCCCGCTCCAGGCCGGTCGCCATCAGGCGCCTGATCTGAATGTCCTCCCGGACGTAGTCGCGGTAGCGCTGGCCGGGCTTGGTCGAATCAGCGAACCAGCGCGAACGGTGGTCGGTGGTGATCCCCAGGCGGAAGCCGAGCGGGTTGACCTTCTGTCCCACTAGCGGGTCCTTCCCTTCTTCGAAGCCTTCGTTTTGGCCGGCCCGCCGGCCGGACCCCGGCCAGACCGGCGGAGCAGCCCGATCCCCCCGGAGCGCGCCCCGCGCCGCCCGGAGGCGGACGCGGCCGGTTCCTCGGCCTGGCGGACCACCATTGTGATGTGGCTGGACCGCTTCAAGATGCGGTCCGCCCGCCCTTTCGCCCGCGGGCGGAAGCGCTTCATGGTCGGCCCCTCGTCGACATAGGCCTCGGCCACGTAAAGCGATTCCTGGTTGGTGTCCAGCCCGGCCTTGTCGC
>JAIROU010000150.1 GCA_031257375.1 Bifidobacteriaceae bacterium | reverse complement strand
ACCCGCAATTGGGCGCCGGGCGAGGGTCGGCGTGCCGACCCGGCCCGCCGGGCCGGTCTTCGCCACACAGCTGAGCGGCTGCAAGCCAGCCAACCCATTGGTCCCCCGGTTTGGAGGCGGCGGCGGGGCGGGTTTTAATGCTGGGCGTGAGTCAACCAGTTTGGATGGGCTTCCCGCTGGGCGCGCGGGTGACGATCCGCCGACGGCTGCCCGAGGGCGGCTACGCCGACACCGTCGGCACTCTTGAGCGGGCCGAGCCGGGCTACGTCGAGGTCCGCCATCGCAGCGGACGACTGCGCCGCGTCGAAGCCGCCTCAATCGCCATCGCCCACCTCATCAAGAGCCCGTCACGAGCGCTCTGACCAGCAACTCCTGGTGCCACCCGGAACGGGCTCGAGACCGGACGCGGGCGGGCCGCGGGCGGAACCCGGCCGGGCGGACGGGGTCTTGGCGCGGCATCGGGCAAGAGTGGCCGGGGCCGTCCGCGGGACCATCGGAGCAGTTCGGCGGTCCGGGCCGGTACTGTCGTGAGTTGACGGCCAAGGATGCTGGTGAACAACCAGCGTCCGGTCGTGCCCGCGAGCGACAGCCGGAGGCTGACCAGCGGAAACACGGAAGGCAAGCAAAGCTTCGAGCCTTAGGGGCCGGTTGTTCACCAGGCTCCAAGGAGAGGGGGATTCGTTGGGGGAGGTTCGACTGGCGGCGACGGACGGTCCGCGCCGCCGCCGATTGGCTCGGGTGCGGCAGGCGCTCGGCCGCGACTGGCCGATCGCGGCCGGGGCGGCGGTGATCGCGGCGATGCTCACAGCCGGACGGCATGTGCATTTCGCGGGGCGGTTGACGGCATCGGCCGATGAGACCTTCCTGACGCCGTTCCGGGCAACGGACCTGGCGCTGTGGGCCAGTCTGGCGGCCGCGACGATTATCGCCTTAGTCGGTTTGCGGGCGGTCTTTAGGCTGATCGGACCGCCAACGCCCGGCCGCCGGGGCGGACGAGCCGGGCCGGTTGTTCCGCCTGGAGCGGCCGCACCGGCCCCCTGCGCGGCGGATGGCGCGGCCGGTCGCTGGACTGCGGCTCCACCGGACGGCGCCGGGGCGCTGACCAGGCGGTCGGTCGGCACAACGACTGATTTGGCCGCCGCCCGCCGGGCCACCTTGATCTTCGCCGGGGTCATAGTGCTGGCCTGGTTGCCTTGGTATCTGGCGGCGTTCCCGGGCGTGGTGCTGCCAGACTCGCTGTCATCGATCGGCCAGGCCCTGGGGACCCGACCGTTCTCGAACCACCACCCAATCACGTTCACGCTGCTGGTGGCCGCCGTGCTGGCCCCGGCCAAGTGGCTGGGACTGGGCGCGCAAGCAGGCGTGGCCATCTTCACCGGCTTGCAGGCTTTGGCGGTGGCCGGGATGTGCGGCTACTCAGTCTGGTGGTTGCGGTCCCGCCTCGGTTGGAACCCGGTCTGGCAGTGGGCCGGCCTCGGTTTCTTCGCCTTGGTCCCGGTCTTCCCGATCCACTCGATCTCGGTGCAGAAGGACGCCCTGTTTGCGGCGGCGGTGCTCGGGTTGAGCCTGGTGGCGGCCGATGCCGTGGCCCGCGGCGGTTGGGGCAGGCCGTCGCCCTGGTGGGTCTTCGGCCTGGCTGTGACGCTGCTGCGGAACGGCGGCGCGGCCGTCGCGTTGGTCCAGTTGGCGGCCGTCTGGCTGGTCCTGCGGCGGGCCGCGGCGCCGAGGCGGCCGGTGGCCCGGCGAACCGTCGCCAGGCCGCTGGCGATTACCGCGATCATCTTGTTGGTCGCCCAGATGGCGGTCCCGGCCCGAGACCCGATCGAGTCCTTGGCGATCCCCGTCCAGCAGCTCAGCCGCGTGGCGGCGGTGGCGCCGGACCAGCTGACGCCGGGCCAGCGGGCCGACTTCGAAGAACTGATGCCGCTGGGGCGCTTCGCGGACCTCTACGCGCCCGGCCTGGTCGACCCGATCAAATGGGCGCCCGAGTTCCAATCGCGGCAAATCCCGTACCATCCGGTCCGCTACGCGGCCCTGTATCTCCAACTCGGCGTCTCCCACCCGGCGGCTTTCGCCCAAGCCTGGGCGTTGGAGACGTTCGGCTTGTGGGCGCCGGGGCAGAAGTACTGGTATGGGTCGATGGAGACGCGAGTCGAACCCAACGACTTCGGGATCGAGCGGCGCGACCTGACCGGCGGTCTGATCGACCCGGCGCGAGCCTGGCACATGAGCGCGGGGTCTCTGGCCGTAGCCTTGGTCGCCGCCGTCGCGTTGGTCGCCGCCGGACGGCGGCGGCGTCTGCTGGCCGCCCTGGTCGCCCCGGCCGCGATCTGGCTGCTCGGGCTGGCCACCACGCCCGCCGCCTTCGGCTTGCGTTATGTCCTGAGTCTGGCCCTGACGCTCCCCCTGGCCATAGGCCTGGCCGCCGCCAGCGCCACACGCCCACCCGGGCATTCGCGGGACGAGGGGCCGGTCAGGCCGCCGACAGTTCCCGCTCCACCGCAGCCCTGATCACGGCCGAGCGGGTCTGGTGGCGTTCGGCCGCCAGCTCGTCCAGCCGCCGCACCTGGCGCGGCAGCAGGCGAACCGTGACCGATTCGGCCCGTTCGTCGCCCACCGCCAGCGGACGCCCGCGGTCTCGCACGGCCCGCATCTGGTCCGCGGTCCACCCGGCCAGTCATGCGCCAGCGCGCGGTGCCTCAGAACGGCGGACCGGGGTCGCCTCGTCCACCTGGATGAGGGGCCGCCGACAGACGGCGGGTAGCTTTGCGCCCATGAGGAAACCCGTCCGAACGGCCGGGGCCTGGGCGGTCGCGGTCTTCGCGGCCGCGGGCCTGGCGGCCTGCGCCCCGAGCGGTCGAACTGATCGCGCGAGCTTTGAGGCCGGGGACTCGGCCAAGTTCGGCGCCGCCGAAATCGAGGCGGCGCGGGCCCAGGTGCTCGAAGAGTTCAAGTCCAAGCGCGGCTGCGAACTGCTCCGGCTCTGGTATGACGAAGACGTCTCCAACGCGGCCGTCGCAGACTACCTCCAATACGGCGGCGGCTCGCAGAACGGCGCGGCGGCCGATGATGTCATGGTCCTGTTGTCCGATTTCCACGCCGGGCGAAAGGCCGACCCGAGCCTCAACCGCGGCTCTGACTACACGGATTGGCTTTGGATCCTGGTCCGGAACGAATCGGGCGCCTGGGAGGTCAAAGACCAGGGCCGTTAGCCCGGCCGCGACGGCGGGCCGGAACCGGGGCGGCCGACGTGTTGGCGCGGCATCGGCCACGGCGCCGCACCGGGCAAAGCTGGCGCGGCGCGGCACCGGGCAAAACTGGCGCCGACGGCATCGGGACCGAGACCGGCGAAGGTGTGTCCCCAAGTCTGAGAC
>JAIROU010000063.1 GCA_031257375.1 Bifidobacteriaceae bacterium | reverse complement strand
CCCGAAAGGCGGTCGCGGCCGGGGAGTCCGGGGCTGATTCGACCACCGGGCGCCCGGCGTCGGAGCCCTCCCGGATGGCCTGGTCGAGGGGAATCTGGCCGAGCAGTGGGACCTCGGCGCCCGAAGCCGCCGAGAGGTTGGCCGCCACCTGGGCGCCGCCGCCCTGGCCGAAGATCGCCATCCGCGACCCGTCCGGGGACTCGAACCAGCTCATGTTCTCGACCACGCCCAGGATCGGCTGTTTGGTCTGCAGCGCCAGCGCGCCCGCCCGCTGGGCGACCTCGGCGGCGGCCGGCTGCGGCGTTGTCACCACCACCAGGGACGAGCCCGGGATCAACTGGGCGATCGACAGCGGCACGTCGCCGGTGCCCGGCGGCAGGTCGATCAGCAGGACGTCCAGGTCGCCCCACAGCACATCGGTCAAGAACTGCTGGACCGCCCGGTGCAGCACCGGCCCGCGCCAGACGACCGGCTGGCCGGGCGGCACCAGCATCCCCATCGAAAAGACCTTCACCCCCTGGGCGACCGGCGGCAAGACGGCATCGTCCACCTGGGTCGGCTCGTGCTCGACGCCCAACATCCGCGGCATGGAGAAGCCCTGGATGTCGGCGTCGAGCACGCCGACGGCCAGGCCCAGGTCGGTCAGGGCGAGGGCCAGGTTGGCCGTCACCGAGCTCTTGCCGACCCCGCCCTTGCCCGAGGCGACCGCGATGACCTTGGTCCTCGAGCCCGGGTCGGCGAACGAAATCGATTTCTCCGGCCGCCCGCCGCGCAGTTTGGTCTTCAGCGCCTGGCGCTGGTCCTCGTTCATCGTGCCCATCCGGATGGTCACCAACCCGACCCCGCCCAGGGCCGCCAGCGCCCGCCGGACGTCGCTCTCCAGCCGGTCCTTCAGCGGGCAGCCCGGCACTGTCAACAGGATTTCGACTGTGACCGCCCCGGCCTCGCCGATCTCGACCGCCTGGACCATGTCCAGGTCGGTGATCGGGCGCCGGATCTCCGGGTCGTTGACGGTCGCCAGGGCGGCCAGGACTTGTTCGCGAGTCGGTGTCGGCACAGGGGACAAGTCTAGTTTGTCGCTTGGGGCGGCGTCGCCCCGGGCCCGAGCCGAAGTCAGGCCGCCGGCCGCGGCCCCGGCGGCGCCACCTCGTCAACGGCGGTCTGGTCGGCCGGGTCGCCGGTCCCGTCCAAGGTCTCGAGCAGGTCGCGCAACTCCGAGCGGATGAAGTCGCGGGTGGCGACCTCCTGCAGGGCGATCCTGAGGGCGGCGACCTCGCGGGCCAGGTACTCAGTGTCGGCCAGATTGCGGGCCGCCTGGATGCGGTCGCGGTCGGCCGTCACCCGGTCGCGGTCGTCCTGGCGGTTCTGGGCCAACAAGATCAGCGGCGCGGCGTAGGAGGCCTGGAGGGAAAGCATCAAGGTCAGGGCGGTGAAGCCGCGTTCGGGGCTGTCAAAGCGGAGGCCCTGCGGCATCCACGTGTTCCACGCCAGCCAGGCGGCGCAGAACAAGGTCATGCCGACCAGGAAGCCGGCCGTGCCCATGACGCGGGCGAAGGCCTCGGCCGCCGCCCCGAAGCCGTCGCCGTCGCCCGGTCGGCGCTCGAACCAGGACCGCCGGCGCCCGCGCGGGGTGTCCAAACGGTCAGCCATGAGCCACCTCCTCCGCTGGTCCCATCGACAGGTCCGTCAGATCGTCGTCGCCGGACCGCCAGTCGTCCGGCAGCAGGTGGTCCAGCACGTCATCGGCCGAGACCGCGCCCAGGAGGCGCCGGTCCGAATCGACCACCGGCAGGGCGATCAAGTTGTAGGTGGCCATGAGGCGGGTGACGCGCCCGAGCGGGTCGCCGGGGGCCAGCGGCTCGATGTCGGTGTCCAGAATGGTGCCGATGGCCTGGTGCGGCGCCTCGCGCAACAAACGCTGAATGTGGACCACGCCCAAGAACCGCCCGGTCGGCGTCTCCGAGGGCGGCCGCGTGACGAACACCATCGAGGCCAGCGCCGGCGACAGGTCGTGGCGCCGGACGGCCGCCAGCGCCTGCGCGATCGGCGCCTCGGGAGGCATGATCACCGGCTCGGTCGTCATCAGGCCGCCGGCCGAGTTCTCGGAGTAGGCCAGCAGTCGGCGCACGTCCTGGGCCTCGCCCGGCTCCATCAGCGCCAGCAGGATCGAGGCTTCGTTCGACGGGAGCTCGTTGATCAGGTCGGCGGCGTCGTCTGGCTCCATCGCCTCGAGCACGTCGGCCGCCCGCGCCCGGCCCAGGTGGCCGATTATCTCGAGCCGGTCGTCGTCGCCCAGTTCTTGCAGCACGTCGGCCAGCCGGTCGTCGTCAAGCGCCTGGGCGACCTCCAGGCGCCGCCCCTTCGGCATGTCGTGCAGGAGGTCGGCCAGGTCGGCCGGCTTGATGTCGCCCCAGGACGCCATCAGCTGGCCGACCCCTTGCACGCCCGCCTGCCCGGCCAGGTCCGGCACGTCCCGCACGTCGACCAGTTCGGTCGGCCCGCGATTTCGCCCGATGCCGCGCCCGCCCGCCATCAGCCGGATGAACAGTTGGGTGACCTCCCACTCGCCGCGCCCCACCGACAGCGCCTCGATCGCCACGTCTTCGATCAGGGCCTGGCGGCCGTCCTTCAGGACGATGCGGCGATCCAGCAACTCGCCCACCACCAGCGTCTCGACCGCCCGCTGCTCGAACCGGCGCATGTTGACCAGCCCGGTCGACACGATCTGCCCGGAGTCGATCGATGTGACCCTGGTGAACGGCAGGAAGACGCGCCGCTTGCCCGGCACCTCCACCACCAGGCCGATGGCTCTAGGGCGCCCCTTCAGGCCGATGGTGACGACGACATCGCGCGCCCAGCCGACGCGGTCTCCAATCGGGTCGAAGACGGCTGTCCCGGCCAAGCGCGCCGCGAAGACTCGGCGCAATGGGCTCATGCGTCCAGCCTAATGGCGGGCCTGGGCCGAGCGGGCACGGCGGCGGCGAGTCCGCCAGGCGGCCGGGCGCCACAGCCCCGCGCTGCCCGCCCGCACGTGGCGCCTGGCGCCGTGGCTGAGCGTCACTCAGTTTTCGCGTCCGCACGTGGCGCCTGGCGCCGTGGCTGAGCGTCACTCAGTTTTCGCGTCCGCACCTGGCGCCTGGCGCCATGTGCGCCGTGTTTTCTAAAGATGGCTGGCCAGCCAGTCGGCTATGCCGGCGGCGACGGCCTCGGCGTAGCGTTGGCGGCCTTCGGGGGAGGCCATCTGGGCGGCCTCGTCGGGGTTGCGCATCTCGCCGAGTTCGAACATGACCACCGGTTTGGTCGACAGGGACACCCCGGCGATGTCCGAGCGCTTGGAGATGCCGCCGGGGTAGGCGGCGTTCTGGGTGAACCCGGCCGCCCGCAGGCGTTCGAGGACCGCTTCGGCCAAGTCGAGCGAGGGCTGGCCCTGGGCCTGGTTGAGGGGCGGCGAGGACACGATGGCGAAGAAGCCTTTGACCGACCGGTCGGCGTTGCCGTCGGCGTGGATGGAGACCAGCAGTTCGGCGCCGCTGTCCTGGGCGAAGGCGCCGCGCCGGTCGACGCAGGTCGGGCCGGCGGCCGGGTCGTCGCCGCGGCTCAGGTGGACGGTCGCGCCGCGGGCCTCGAGCCAGGCCCGGACCCGCACCGCCACGTCATAGTTGAAGGCGTGCTCGGGGTAGCCGTCGTCGGTGGCGGTGCCGGAGGTGTTGCAGTTCTTGGTGCCGCCGCGCCCGTCTGGCACTTGGGCGCTGGAGGCCCCGGCCGGGCTGTGCCCGGGGTCGAGCGCCACCACCCGCCCGGCCAGTTCGCCGTCCGGCCGGTCAGGCGCCGCCGAGCCCGATGCCGTCGGGTCGGCCGGGTCGGCCGGGTCGGCCGGGTTCGGGGCGCTGGGGGACGGCGGTGGCAGGGACGGGCGCGGGGACGGCCCCGACCGCGCCGGTTGGCCGGGCGGGGAACTGTCAGGCGACCGGGCTGCGGCGCCGGCCGTGGCGGGACGGCTGGCCGAGGCCGCCCGGTCGGCATCGGCGGCGCCGACGGCCTGGTCCTGGCCGCGGGCCGACAGCCAGCCGACCGCCCCGGCCGCCAGGATCAGGACCAGCGCCAGCGGGGCCAACCCCTGCCACCAGCGACCGGCGGCCGGGCGCCCCAGGCGGTGACGGCCCCGGCCGGGTGCGGACGGGCCGGCGGTCATGACCAGTTTTCGGGCGGGTCCTGGCCTTTCGGGCCGAGCGTCACAAAGCGTTCGCGCAGCCGCTTGAACAGCGACAGGGAGGTGGTGATGGCGCAGCGCAGGGTCAGGCGCAGTTGCGCGTCGGTGACGCCGTGTTCCCAATCGACCGAGTGCTCGGCCAGGACCCAGACGCGGCCCGAGTCATCGACGGTGGTGTAGGCCTTGGGCCAGATTTTGCTGAAATGCCATTCGTCCAGCAGTTCGCGGACCTCGCCGCGCAACTCGATCGGCAGGTCCTGGTGCCACCGCCCGCGGATTTGGAGGATTTCGCGTTGCTCGCCGTAGGTGAAGAAGTAGAAGACGTTGGAGTCCCACAGGCCGCCGATGTCGCCGTCCGAGTCGACGCTGAACGTCCAGTCTTCGGCCCTGAGGGCGTCTTTGATCCGCTCTTTCGACAGCGGCGGCGGGGCGGCGGCGCGGCCCGGCCCGAGTCCGGCGGCGAGGTCGCCCGCCAAGTCGGCGGCGCCGGCGGCGGCAGCGCTGGAGTCGGCGGCTGGGTCGACCGCGAACTCTTCGGCCAGCCAGCCCTCGTATTCGGACGACTCCCCGGCCGGGCCGGGCTCAGGCTCGCGACCAGGCCGGTCGTCGTCGTCGCGGGAACGGAATCGCACGAAAGCCTCCTGGCGGCCGGGTTGACGGGTTGCACGTCAATGGTACGGCCCGGCGCCCCGATGGGCATCCCGGCGGGCCGTCGCGGATGGCGCGGGTACGGGCGCGGTGAGGGTAAGCCCAGAAATAAGTCAAGGACGTACCAAGCATGACCCATAGTTCTTGGTGTAAGTTTTGTCCATGCCCTATATCAACACCGAGGCGCGGCTGCGCACCGCCATCATCACCCTGATTCTTGACGAATACTCCCTGCTCGAGACGGTGCATCTGCCGTTGCCGGCCTCCGAACGGGTGATCGCCAACCAACTGGCCTGGCGGCTTCGCACCGAGTACGAGCGGTCCTGGGATGTTGATGTCGAGTACAACCGGGTCGGCCACGGGACCGCCGTCAAAGGCCCGCGCTCCGCGCAGCCCGACCCGGCCAACCGGCCGGTCGACATCTCGATCCACCACCGCGGGCTGAGCGGCCGCAACGACAACCTGATGGTGGTGGAGTTGAAAACGCACGGCGTGGACGACCTGGCGGCCGAGGTCGCCCGGCTGGAGAAAACCCAGCAGCATTACGACTACCAGCACGCCGTCCTGCTGGACCTCGGCATCACGCGCGGGGAGGACCCCGACGGCCCGCCGGTCCAACTGCGGCCGTCCTGGCTGTGGCTGCCCGGGTCGCGGAGCATGTCGTCGGTGTTCGACGACGAATCGGCCACGCAGTTGTCTTTCGACGGCTGGCAAGCCCGCCAAGGCCGGACCGCCGCCCTGCGGGCGGCCCAGAACCGCCGCTTCGACTGACCGCCTCGCCCCCGATCTTCACCCGTCCGGCCAGCGCGTCCGGAACCCGCAGAACCAGGGTTCGAATCCCTCCCTCGCTACCATTACCCCAGGTCAGAGGCCCGGAACAGTCTGGGCCTCTTGCGTTTTCTGACTCGGGCATCCTTTCACTGTCCACTTTCAGCGGGATTGCACAGGCTTCTGCGGTGTCTCGCTTGCGGGGTTCGCCGCCGCTGTGACTGGCGTCTCGTTGGCCGGGTGTTCAGGCAGGAGGTCCGCCACTGCGACATTGAGAACCCCGGCGAGGCTGAATAGGGTCCGGAGGCGGGGATTCGCTGGTGTACCGGGATTCGACTCCCCATGCTCAAGCTTCTGGTACGTGTAGACGGAGATCCCGGCCCTGTGAGCCACCTGCTCCTGACTGAGCCCTGCGGCAGCGCGAGCGCCATAGAGCTTCACCCCGAACTCGCGTGCTCGCCGCTCCCATGCCTCCTGACCAGCCTGACTCTCCACCCGACCAAACTCGGGCTTGCACCATGTAGACACCACCGTGTATACATGGTGTTTGAGACTGATCGAACTAGCCCTACCACCTGCCTTAGCTTGGCGAGTCGCTTCAGAGAGCGAACCCGATGGCTCACCACGGAGCCCTTCGCGGCCTGGGGCGGCTGGCCGGGCAAACCGTCACGAGAGAAAGAAGAGCCCACCGTGGTCAAGACGAAGGCCAGCGCGACTAAGAGTTGGACCTACGACATTCCATGCAGGTGCCCTAAATGCGGCGCCGCCAACTACATATCAAACCGCAGCAACTTCTGGATCTGCTGGCACTGCGAACGTGACTTGAGCTATTGACGTGCGACGCCATCGCGGCATACTCATCCCCCCGGTAGCGTCTACGAGGCGGTATAGAAATCCGATCATCCATATCAAGGAGCAAGGTGGAAGTGGTGGACAACGAGAGCAAGAGAGCCAATTTGCGGCTCAAGGCGGCGCTTCGGTTGAGCTTCGGTTGAGCCATATGGACATTATTGAGACATAAAGTATGGAAGTGTTGAGCCCAGAAGGAAGAAGGCTATGGACTTTGTGATCCCGCGATTCAAACACAATGGCGCTGTTGGGGTCGTGGACAGCTTCTATTCGGGCGAGGCTCTGGAACTCCGGGCAACCGACGACGCGGAATACCAGAGCCTGATCTCTTTCGTCAGGTCCGGACTCTCGGGCATCGTCAACGGCGTTCTGCCGATCGAAGAAGACTTCGGGCCATACCGGATGAGAGGCGCAGATGAGCTAGGCTTTGCAGCCGTTCTGCGCGGGCGAAGTCCGCTTGAGAGCTTTGCGAACTTACCAAGTCGGTGGACGCGCGATATGGTCGGTGTGGTGTCGCTGGAGATGGATGACCGAGACGGCAAGAAGTCGATCATAATGAAGGCCTCGGGATTCGTCCCCGAGGATGCGGCCGCTTGTCTGGTTGAAGAACTCTTACCCCGCATCAAGCGGCGTTGGCCAAAGACGGCCAGGCTCTCCGGCAGCCAATCCCAGGAGGGCGCACGGAACGTGGCCGCCTCACGGACATTCAACCATGGCCTAATGTGGGGGTCGGCGGGCGGCCTATACTTTCTCACGGCGGCGGTGGTGTTTCTGGTGGTCGCGCCTGACAACAGGCCAGCCTTTCTCGTTGGTTGCCTGCTACTAGCGTTTCGGTTTCTGTTTGGGCTGTTTCTCGGACCCATCAGTGACACCGTGCCATTCTTGGTCGCAGTCCTGTTTGCCGTAGCCGGGGGCTGGCTGATTGCTTGGCGGGAGGACAGATAGATTGCCGAGGGCTGTGCCGGGGGTGGAGGCGCTGACCCTGCAGGTCTCTGGTCGCGCCTCGTGAAGAGCATCGCGGCTGGGGTGCCCGGCAGCCTTGTCCGTGGGTGTTGCGGCGTTGAGAGCAGGCGGTCGTAGGTAACACTTTCAGTGGTATGATCGGGCGTGAAATCTCAACTGAATGGGGTTCGGCATGGCGATTAAGGGGTATCTGGACACTCATGGGGCGTTCAGCATCGGCGATTTCGAGCGGTCTTTCCCCGGTTCACAGTCGGACAGGAATCTGCTGTCGCGGGCGGTCAGGCGGGGCGCGGTGGACAGGCCCCGGCGGGGCTTGTATGTGTCGAGGTCTGGGCAGTTCGCTCACAGAGTCGCCGAGCCGTTGGATGTGGCCGCGGCGGTGGACGATGACGCCGTGTTCTGTTATCTGACGGCGTTGCGGCTTCACGGTGTGGCTCAGGACGTGACATATCAAACCCATTTCTACACTCGCCGCGACTTGGACCGGTTCGCCTACGGCGGGCAGTTGTATGTGTCGCACCGGCTCAGCGGCCGGACGGTGGATGCGGAGAGGTTGTTGGCGGCATCGGTCAGCGCCTACCAGGTGACCACAGCGGAGCAAACGCTGGTGGATTGCCTGTCCCGCCCCGGTCTGGCTGGCGGCCCCGAGCACTTGGCGCGGTCGGTTGGAGGGTTCGCCTACTTGGACATCTGCAAGGTGCTCGGCCTGGCCACCGCAGCGCCTCGGAGCGTGTTGGCGCGGCTGGGCTGGGTGCTGGACGTCAAACAGGCAGGGTGGGGCGTCACTGGGGCGCAGCTGGCGGCCTTGCGGGACCGGCTTGGCCAGGGCCCGTACTATTTTTGGTCGTCCAAGCCGCCCAAAGACTCGTATTGGGTGAACCGTTGGCGGCTCTACGCGCCGTCTCCAGAACAGGAGATGGCCTCGTGGCTGAGTCTGTGACCGCGCTCGACTTCAGCGGTTTCCAACCCCAGGTCGTCGGCAAGGTTGTCAGGTTGCTGATGGTCTTGGAGCGGATCGGTCGGCATCCGGCGCTGAAGTTGAAGCTCGGCCTCCACGGCGGCACGGTGCTCAACTTGTTCGTGCTTCGATCGCCTCGGCTCTCGGTTGACATCGACCTCAACTACGTTGGCAACGCTGACCGCGAAGTGATGATCGCGGAACGGCCGATGATTGAGAAAGCGGTCATCGACGTGGCCAGCCATTTGGGTTTCACCGTGCGGGCGGGCGCGGCGGAGCACGCTGGCCGTAGTTTCCGCCTGCAATACCAGGGTCAGCAGGGCTCGATCAGGTCAAGATCGCCCTCGCCTACCCCGCGTTGTTGGCCGGAGGCGATGAGGTGGCGCTGCGCCGGATCATGCTCTATCACCTTTCCCTGTCGGGTCCGTTCCCGCGGCCGTTCCAAGTGGCCGCACGGTTCGCCGACCGGGAGCGCGATATAGCCGATCTGCTGCGCCCCGTGCTGCCGGCAGGGGAACCGCCCGTCCTCGGAGAAATGATCGCCTCCGCCGAGTCCTTCGTGAAAGGAGTCGGGCAACCCCAGGACGCCGACGAGGCCGAATACCTGGAGCGGGCGGCCCGCGCCGACTTCGCGCCCGAGGTGTTGTTCGCCGACTATCCTGACGCCCTGGCCGCCGCCCGCGCCGACCCGGCAGCCGCTTGGAAGATGCGAAACCTCGCCAAGGCACTGTGACCGCATCCCGCCCGCATCCCGCCCGCCGAGCTGTCCATTTGGTGATCACTTGGGGCCTGCGAATCACCAGTTCCGTTTTATTCGACCGCGCGGGCGGGCGCCGGTGATTCTTGCGCGAGCTAATTGTCCGGCTGGTGCTGGAGCGCGGCCATCCAGGCCTCGATGGCGCCGGCCCGGCGCGGCAGCGCCGCCGATAGGTTCTCGGCCCCTTCGGCGGTGATCAAGATGTCGTCCTCGCAGCGGCAGCCGATCCCGCGATACTCCGGCGGCACGGCCAGGTCTTCCGGTTTGAAGTAGATGCCGGGCTCGATCGTGAAGACCATGCCCGGCTCCAGGTAGGAGTCCATGTACAAGGCCTCGCGGGCCTGGGCGCAGTCGTGCACGTCCAAGCCAAGGTGGTGGGAGGTGCCGTGGACCATCCAGCGGCGGTGTTGCTGCCCCTCGACCGTCAGCGCCTCGGCCGCCGTCACCGGGAGCAACCCCCACTCCTCCAGGCGTTCGGCGATCACGACCATGGCGGCATCGTGCACGTCGCGGAAACGGTTGCCGGGCCGGGCGGTGGCGAAGGCGGCATCGGCGGCGTCCACCACCGCCTCCCAAACCCGGCGCTGGACGGGACTGTAACGGCCGGACACCGGCAGGGTGCGGGTGATGTCGGCCGTGTAGAGGGAGTCGACCTCGACCCCGGCGTCCACCAGCAGCAGGTCGCCGGGCCGGACCGGGCCGTCGTTCTTGATCCAGTGCAGGATCGTGGCGTGTGGCCCGGCGGCGGCGATGGTCTCATAACCCACCCCGTTGCCCTCGACGCGGGCGCCGGTCTCGAAGCTGGCCTCGACCACGCGCTCGCCCCGGCCGCGGGCGGTAGCCGCCGGCAGCGCCCGCACCACCCGCTCGAAGCCTTTGATGGTGGCCGCGACGGCCAGGCGCATTTGACCGATCTCGTACTCGTCTTTGACCAAACGGGCCTCCGATGCCGCTTCCGCCAGTTTCGCGTCGAGGTCCTCGCTTTGGTCGGTGGTCGGCTCGGGCGGGGGGCCGCCCGATTCGGCGCGGATCTCCGCCACCATGTCGGTGACGGTTTGGTCGGCCTCGGCCAGGACTCTGATCTGGACCTGCCCGGCGTCCTTGGCCAGGGCGTCGCGGAGCTGGCCGATGTGCTCGGCCCGGACGCCGGTCTGGTTGGCGACGTCCGCCAGGGACGGCCGACGCCCCACCCAGAACTCGCCGTAGCGGGAGTCGGAGTAGAACTCGGGCGTGTCGCGGGTGGCCGCCGGGCGCAGGTAGAGGACCGCCTGGTGGGTGTCATCGCCGCTGGCCAGGGCCTGTTCGGTGGCCTCGACCGGCTCCAGGACGAGGACCGCCTCTGGTTCGTGGTCCGCCCCCAGGCCGGTCAGGTGGGCGAAGGCGCTGTGCGGGCGGAAGCGGTAATCGGTGTCGTTGGAGCGCCTGACCAGCTGCCCGGCCGGGAAGACCAGGCGCTCGCCGGGGAACTGTCTGGCCAGTCGGCGCCGCCGGGCGGCGGCCGGGTCGGCGCTGTCCAACCGGCGGCCGGCGCCGGGCGGGGCCTCGATCTGGCCCCAGGCCTGGGTCATGAACTGCTTGAAAGCTTTCGAATTCGGTCGCCGGGAGCGGTTCTCGCCGCGTTCGGCCAAGGGCTGATCATCCACGCCGACAATCCTAGGGCCGTGGTCCTCGGGTCGGGGCGGAGGGATGCGAGTATGGATGGCATGCGGATCGACCTGCACACCCATTCCAACGTCTCGGACGGGACCGAGACGCCGGCCGGGGTGATGGCGGCGGCCAAGGCCGCCGGGCTTGACGTGGTGGCCCTGACCGACCACGACTCGACGGCCGGCTGGGACCAGGCCGCCCAGCGGGCGGGAGAGTTGGGGATCACGCTGGTGCGCGGGACCGAGCTTTCCGCCCGCAGTCGCGGCATCACCGTCCACCTGCTGTCCTACCTGCAGGATCCGTCATATCAAGAACTCGCGGAGATGATGCGAAGGATCACGGCCGCGCGCTGGGAGCGGGCCGAGGCCATGGTCGCCAAACTGGCCGCCGCCTTCCCGATCACCTGGGAGGCTGTGGCCGCGCGGGCCGGGTCCGGCCGCCCGGTCGGACGGCCGCACATCGCCGACGAGCTGGTCGCCCAGGGCGTCGCGGCCAGCCGCTCCGAGGCCTTCGAACGGCTGCTCCACCCGCGCGGCCCCTATTACGTCCGCTACTGGTCGGTCGAGGCCGCGGACGCGGTCGAACTGATACGCCGCGCCGGCGGCGTGCCGGTCCTGGCGCACCCCGGCGCGACCGGGCGCCAAAAGATAATCGACGACGGCGGCATCGGGCAAATGGTCGCGGCCGGGCTGGCCGGGCTCGAAGTGCGCCACCGCGACAACCCCCCTGACCAGCGCAAACGCCTGGCGGGCCTGGCCCAGCGGCACGGCCTTTTGCAAACTGGCGCGTCGGACTACCACGGGACCGGCAAGCCGAACCGGCTGGGCGAAAACCTGACCGACCAACCGACCCTGGCCGAGATCGTCCGCCAAGGCGCCATTCCCCTGGTCGGAGGTGATTCGTGGGCGCCCTGATCGGCATCGGCGCGAAGGTCGTCCTGGCCGGCGGACTGGGGTTCGGCCTGCGCCGCTCGGGCTTCGTGTCCGGGCGGTTCGCCGAGGACCTGGGGCGGCTGCTGATGCGTGTGATCACGCCGTTCGCGATCGTGGTGGCGGCCTCGCAGGCGTATTCGCCGGACCTGGCCCGGTCGGTCGGGACCACCGCGGCGATCTCGGCGGTGTACTTCGTCGTGGCCGGGCTCGGCGCCTGGGGGGCCTCGAAAATCCTGCCCCTGGACACTGACACGCGGCACGCCTTCGTCAATCTGGTGGTCTTCCCGAACGTCACCTTCATCGGCATGCCGATCGTGACCGAGCTTTACGGCACGCCCGGCCTGCTCTGCTCGGTGGCCGGGAACCTGGTCTTCAACTTGGCCTTCTTCACCTTCGGCGAGCACAACATGGTCAAGGGCCGCCGGTTCTCGCTGCGGCCGTTGGTCAAAAGCCCCGTCATCATCGCCTGCCTGGCGGCGGTCGGCCTCTATTTCAGCCCGGTGCAACTGCCGTCGGCCGTCAGCGGCGCGCTCGGCATGATCGGGGCCGCCATGGCGCCGCTGGCGATGATGATCGTCGGCTTCGGCCTGGCCGACTCCAGCTTGGCGGACCTGGTCAAGAACCCATACGGGTACCTGGTCAACCTGCTCCGTCTGATCGCCTGGCCGCTGGTGATCCTGGCCGTGGTCCGCCTGGCCGGGCTTGACCCTCTGGGCGGGCAGGTGGCGGCGGTGATGTACGGCCTGCCCTGCGGCACCATGACCGTGCTGCTGGCGGCCCAGCACCGGACCGCCTACCAGTTCTCGGCCCAGACCGTGGTCCAGTCGAACGTGTTGATGTTCATATCCCTGCCGGTCATCTTCTGGCTGATCCAGGTGTGGGGATAATGGTCGGGTGACCCAGCACCCGCCCGACCAGAGCGACGGTTGCTGGACGTCGGTGCGCGGCCAACGCTTTTGGCGCGCGCCGCCGGGGGGCGCGTCGTCGCCGGAGTCCTTGCCGCCGGTGGCCCGGCCCGGTGGGACCTACCAGGGACCGCTCGGCGGCGCCGGCGGGCAGTTCTCAGGCCCCGGGCAGGGTCCGATGCCGCTCGGCTGGGGTCCGACACCAGGCTCGGGTCCGATGTCGCCCGGCTCGGGTGCGGCGCCCGGCTCGGGTCCGATGTCGCCTCCGCAAGGTACGATGCCGTCTGGGCTGTGGCCGCCCGCCCCCGCGCTCGGGCCTGGGCCTGGGGCTGGGTTTGGGTCGTCCAGCCCGGCGCCGGGGGAGTGGTCGCCCCCCACCCCCCCCCGGGCCCCGGCCCCCCCCCCCGGCACCCCCCGGGCCCCCCCCCCCCCCCCCCCTTCG
>JAIROU010000457.1 GCA_031257375.1 Bifidobacteriaceae bacterium | reverse complement strand
CCACCGCCGCCAAGGTCATCCAACCCAGGCCGCGGCGCCCGGCCAGGCAGACCGCGGCCGTCCCGGCGAAGGCGACCCCCAGCGACAGCGCGTGCACCGAGGATCCGGCGGCGGTCATCAGGGCGTCGGAGCCCAGCAGCACCGGCAGCGTGAAGGCGGCCGCGACGGCTGGCGCCAGGCGGCGCGAGAGCGCCGTCCAGAGCGCGAACAGGCCCGTCACCAGCCCGGCGATGCCGACCGCCACCATCCCGGGGACGCCCCCGAGGGCCAGAGCCGGTCTGAAGACCACCGCGTAGCCGGCCCAGTAGCGCAGGTAATAGTTGACGGCGACCTCGTCGCCGACCGCCACGGCCGCCAGATCGGCCTCGATCGACCGGCAGTTGCCCAGGCGCGGCACTTCCAGGGCGCGCTCGGCCAGCGACAGGTCGGCGGGCGCCAGACCGGTCCCGAACGCCACGCAATCGGTCGACCGGTCGTCCCGGTGGCCAAGCAGGTTGTCGCGCCCGGTGGTGATCTGGGCGGCGCCTTCGCGACCGGCCGAGTCAATGATCTGCTGGGCTATGACCCGGTCCGGCACGGCCGCGCCGATGAACTGCAAACCCACAAAGACGGCCCACAGGCCGGCCATCAGCAGACCAGCCCTCAGCCCCCACCGGGCCAGCCGACCACGGCCCCGGACCCAGCCCCGGACCCAGCCCCGGCCCCGGCCCATCGGTCTTCAGGCTCCCACGCCGATCACCAGGCGGGTGACGCCCGCCCAGCGCTCGGGCGCTGTCACGCGCCGGCCGTCGACCAGGACTTTGGCGCCGGGCAGGTCGGCCGGTTCTAGATCGGCGTAAACCGGATGATCGGTTTGGATGATCGCGGCGTCGACCGGCATGCCCAATCGGTAGGGCGTCCAGCCGTGTTCGGCCAGTTCCTCCTCCGCGAACATGGGGTCGTGGACCAGGGGCACGGCGCCGCGCTCGACCAGCGCGTCCACCACCGCGAAGACCCCGGAGAAGGCGGTCTCCTTGACCCGGCCCCGGTAGGACGCCCCCAGCACCGCCACCTTCCGGCCGGCCAGGGAGCCGTCCAGGGCCGCCGCCGCCAGTTCGACGGCGTGGACGGGCATGGCCATATTGGCCTCGCGGGCGGCCCGCACAATGGTCGCGTCGGGGTCGTTGTAAAGGTAGAGCCGGGGGTAGACGGGGATGCAATGCCCGCCGACGGCGATCCCGGGGCGGTGGATGTGGGAGTAGGGCTGGGAGTTGGAGGCCTCGATGACCTGGTAGATGTCGATCCCGTGGCCCTCGGCGAAGCGGGCGAACTGGTTGGCCAGGCCGATGTTGACGTCGCGGAAGGTGGTCTCGGCCAGTTTGGCCAGCTCGGCCGCCTCGGCCGAGCCGAGGTCCCAAACCCCGTTCGGCCGGGACAGATCCGGCCGGGCGTCGAACTCGAGCACCGCCCGGTAGAAGGCCTCCGCCCGCCGGGCGCCGCGCTCGGTCAGGGCGCCGATCAGTTTGGGATAGCGCCTCAAGTCGCGCAAGACCCGTCCGGTCAAGACCCGCTCCGGACTGAACACCAGATCGAAGTCAATGCCCTCCCGCAGGCCAGACACTGATTCGATCAGCGGTTTCCAGCGCTGGCGGGTGGTCCCGACGGGCAGGGTGGTCTCATAACAGACCAGTGCCCCCGGGCTGAGGTGGGCGGCCAGCGAGCGCGTGGCCGAGTCCAGCCAGCCGAAGTCCGGCTGCCAGGTCTGCTGGTCCACGAACAGTGGCACCACGACCACCACCACATCGGCCCCGCCGATGCCGTCGGCGTAGTCGGCGGTCGCCCGCAGGTGGCCCGATGGCACCAGCCGCGAGAGCATCTCCTGCAAGTGGGCTTCCCCCGGGAACGGCTCCTTGGCCTGGTTGACCAGGTCGACAGTTCTCTGGTTGACGTCAACGCCGACCACCCGGTGGCCCTTGGAGGCGAATTGAACCGCCAGCGGCAAGCCGATCTTGCCCAGCGCCACGACCGCAATCTTCACTTCAGCCCGATCTTTCGTCGTTAGTTGTTGCCCGGATCAGCCTAATGGACCCGTCCAAATCGTCGCCTCCCCGCCTCCCGGGCGCGAACCCGTGGGGCGAGCCGACTGGCTGGCCGGTCGAGACCGCGTCGAACGATTCCTACCGGCCCGGCGTCCGGCTGCGCCGTTTGACACTCTCGACTGACCGGCGCGGGCCTCCCGCGCGGCCAACCGCCGGTTAGCTCGCCCGCCTCCGGGCCGCGATCCGCCCCAGTTTGCGCCGCAGCCGGTACCAGGGGCCGCGCGCCAGGCGGGCGCGCAGGGCGTCCTCGCGCGCGTAGCGGGCTGTCAACTCGCCCTTCAGGCGCTCGACGTCGGCCTCGGCCCGTTCGGCTCGGGCCTGCAGTTCGGCGGCCCGGTCCGCCAGCCTGTCCCGCAGCGGGGCCACCTCGGCCAGATAGCGCTGAGCCATGGCCGCCGCCGCGCCCGAGTTTTGGGCCGGCCCCAGGACCGTCGCGTTGCAGGCCGCCAAGATTTCAGCGTCCGATGCCGCCGGTCCGGCTTCCAGCCAGGGCCGACTTCCGGGGACCGGGTCGAGCGCCGGGCCGACCGCCTCCGGGCGGGCCACCCCATGCGCCACCAGGATGACCTGGCCGCCGCCCAACCGGACGAGCTCATAGGCCTGCGCCCCGGCCAGGGCCAGTTCTTTGGCCAAGGCCCGGACCGGGATGGCCGCCTCCCCCGTCGGCAAGTCGATGACCAGCCAGTCCCCCGGCCGGACCGGCGCCGGGCGGGCGGCCACAACCAGTCTGCGGGCCGGGCGGGCGGCATCGGCGGCTGGCTCGGCGCCGCCGGCGGGCGGGCGGTCGGCATCGGCGGCATCGGCGGCATCG
>JAIROU010000036.1 GCA_031257375.1 Bifidobacteriaceae bacterium | reverse complement strand
GGTCGGTGCCGCGGCGGTGGTCGTGACCGAAGCCGAGCCCGCCCGGCGGCGGAGCGAAGTCAGGATAGGTACAGGCATAGTGCGGTGCGAGAGTGCTCGCATCTCCTTTCATTCGGAATGCTTGGCGATCTCCGGAGATCGACCCGAGCATAGCACACTAACGATAACCATTCTCACTAGACCTCACGTTGGCCGCCGCCCGATGCCGTGCCCCCCCTTGGGCTATCGGCTCGGCCAGGCTGTCCGCCCGCCGACCGACCCGCCGACCGATCCGCGTTCAAATCGGCACGCCCGAGAAAACCGAGGCTTCGCCGGGATGTGTGGGTGGTTGCGGCGCCGGGGGCGGGCGGCGGGACGCGAAACGGTGGGATGGCGGCGGCGCCGGCGGGCGCGGCCCGGCGTGTCAATGGCGAAAAGAGATGAAATCGCAGCCTCGGCGGCCCCGGCGGCGCCTGGCCCGACAGCGTGAGCCCCGACCCCGTCAGGCCCGGCCCCGTCAGGCCCGGCCCCGTCAGGCCCGGCCCCGTCAGGCCCGGCCCTGTCAGGCCCGGCCCTGTCTTATCGCATGACATCGTGGACAGCGTCAGGCCCGGCCCGGTTGGTGCAGTTACGGCCACCCTTGCCCAGTGCCGCCACCGGCCCAGGCGGAGTCGTCGCAGTTCAGAGCGTTTCGGCCGGCCAGCCGCCCGCGCATTCGGGTCCCGCGACCGGCCGTAACTGCCCCAACCGAAAACCGGGAGCAGAAAACCGGGAGCCTCAGAAAAAAGCAAACGTTTGGGTTATGACCCCGCTCCCCCACAACCCAAGAAGAAGGCAGAAGAAGGGGCGCCGCGCCGTTGCCGACTACCGCGCCCCCGGGAACCCCTCTTGCGTGGGATTGTTGACGCCAAGGTCACCATCGATGACGTGCCTGTCGCGCCCAAGCCCGCCGCCGTCCAAACCGTCATGGCGCGCATCGCCGCTGAGCGCCTGCGCCGGTTCAGAGCCGCCGCGCTCGAACACATGGCCGCCCGCCGACAATTGCTCCTTGTGGGCGCACGCTGAGCCTGCGCCGCGCTGGCTGGCCGGCGGTGGGTGATGGCCTGACAATCACCTCGAACCAGGGTTCACAAGGGACCCCCGGAACGCAGTTTGCGCAGGCCCGAGCGCACTGTCAGGGCCGCGACCACCGCCATCGCCGCCAGCGCCAGGCCGCTCGGGCAGGCGCTGATCGCCAGCGCCGCCCCGGCCCCCCAACTGGCCGCCGCCAACTGCGGCCAGACCAGCCAGGCCGCCCGGAGCACCGGGGCCGGATCGCCCATCGGCGTGTACATCGAAACGTCGAACGCTCGCGGCGAGGCGTCGCCGGCCCGTTCGAGCACGCTCAAGGCCACCAGCTCGGCGGCGGTCAGCCAGACCGCGATCAGACCCGGCGCCCAGCCGATCCCCGCGCTCAGGCCGCCCGCCAGGCAGTTCGCCAGGCCGCCCAAGCCCACGCCCAAGGCGGTCCCGACCAGCGGCGTCAAGGCGTGGGCCGCCGCCAACGGGGCCGCCGAAACCCCATAGGTGGAGGGGGATTGAGCGTCATCGACCAGGTGGCGCAGCCCGCCGCTCAGCCAACTCGCGCCCGCGCCAGCCGCCACGCAGCCCAGCCCCGCCAGCACGGCCGGGCGGAACATGCCACCGCCCTCCCCGCCGACCGCCGCAGCGGTGCCGGCCAGGGCCTCGGCCAGCCAGACGCCGCCCAACACCGCCAGCCCCAGCGCCGCCACCAGACGCCCCGGCGTCCGCAGCAGCCCGATGCCGTCGAGTCCGATGACGCCAGACCACCAGCGCCGCCCCGGCCAGGCCCGGCACCCCGCCGATCCCGCCGCAATCCCCGCCGTCGCCCCAGCCGCCGTCCCCGCCATCGGCCCAGTCGTGACACCAGCCTCCTTTCCGGCCTCCAAGCCCGCAGTCGGCCCAGCCCTCGCCCCAGCCGCCGTCCCCGCTGACCGCCGCGAGCGGCCTGCGGACCGGCTCGGCAAAGCCTCGTAGGCCCGGCCGACCTCGGAGCCATAGCCCGTGCCAACGCCCAGGCGGGCGGCGCTCCAACGAGCCGCCTGCAGGCGAGTCGCAGATGGGTCCAGCGAGTCCAGCAACCGGGGCGCCGCCAGGCAGCCCGCCACCCCGGCCAGTCCGACCACGCTCAGCGCCACCCACTCGGCCAGTTGCGGCGAACCGCCGGCTCCGCCAAGTCCGCCGGCGCCCAGATCCGGCCCCAGGCTGGCCGCCAGCGCCAGCGCCAGCAGGGCCAGACCGGCCGTGCGTCCCAGAGCTTGGAACCTCTGTCCGAACAACCAGGCCGCCGCTGCCGCCACGCCACCGCCCAACCAGCCCAGACCCCAGCCGAGGCCCGCCCAGACCGACGCGCCCGCCGCGCCTGGCCCGCCCGCTCCCCCGGGCAAGTCCCACGGAGCCATCCCGGCCGCCGCCATCATGGCGCTGACCACCCCAGCCCCGGTCAAGAAGACCAGGGCCAACCCGAGCCAATGCCGCCGCAATGGCCCGCCCAATCCAACCCGCCAAGGCACCGGCCCATCGAACACCAATTCCAATTGGAACGGCTCGGCCGTCGCCGGTCCCATGGCCGCGCCCACGGCCAAAGCCGCCAGCACCAGGACCAGTGCGACCGCCAACCGGTGGCCGACCGGCACCAGCCAGGCCAGCGCCGCCACCACCTGCGGGTAGTCAAGCGCCCGGCCCAAGCCCGCCGCCGCCATCGCCGCCAGCATCACCACCACCAGCGCATCGGCGGCGAGGGTCGCCGCCTTCCAGCCGACGCCCCCGCCCGAAGCGCCGGCCCCGCCAGAAGCGCCGACCCCGCCCGAGCGAGCCCAAGCCGGGCGCGCCGCATCGGCCACCCTCCCGCCAACCGGCCCGGCGGCATCGGCGGCACTCCCGCCAACCGGCCCGGCGGCATCGGCCACCCTTCCGCCAACCGGCCCGGCGGCACCGGCGGCGGCCACCCTACTGCCCCGGCGCCGGGCGCAGGCCGGACAGGTCGAGCACCCCGTCGGCCATCGCCCCGCGCAACGCCCGGCTGTGCGTCGCCATCACGACCGCCGCTCCCCCGTCCGCCCGCGTCCGCAATTCCGCTTCCAGCGCCCGCAGGCGGTCATCGTCCAAAGCGTGATCGGGCTCGTCCAGCAGTAATAGCTCGAACGGTCGTACCAGTACCAGGCAGAGCGACGCGGCCTGGATCTGCCCCAGCGAAAGCTGATGCGGATAGCGGTCCGCCAGCCCGGCGATGTCGAATCGACCGAGCAGGCCGGCGCTCGCCGCATCGGCCTCATCCGACGTGAAACCCCAGGTCAAAGCCGTCAAAGCAAGATGCTCCGCAATGGTCATGGCGGGAGCGAAGGGCCGCTGCGAGAACATGTGCGCCACCTTCCGCCTGAACTCGGGCCGCCGCCGGTCCGGCCGCATCCCGCACACCGCGACCGCGCCGGAACTGGGCGCCTGAGCGCCCGCCAGCACCCGCAGCAGCGTCGTCTTGCCGACCCCGTTCGGCCCGGTCAGCAGCATGATCTGACCGGCCCGCAAGTCCAGGTCGACGGCCGGCAGCAGGATCGCGCCGTCGGCCTCGACAGCCACCCGCCGGGCCGCCACGACGCCCCAACCGGCCGCCGATGCCGCGCCGCCGCCCAAGCCCACCCAGTCACCGTAACACCGGGGCGGCACGGCGGCGCCCGCCAAACCCGGCGTCACGGGTGACCAGCGCCGACGCGCCCGCAGGCTCGCCATACCCGGACCCGGTAGGGCTAACCGCGCGTCTTCGCCCCCGCCGCGCCGGGCGTGGTCGCCCGCCTCAGCGGAAGGATCATTCTTTGAAGCCAAGGGCTCGGTAGGCGCGGCGGCGTTTCGTGAATTGGGCAGCATAGGCGGGCTCGGCCGGGTCAGCGTAGTCATGGACAACGACGCTGGCCTTGTCGGGATGAAGGCGCATCGCCCGGCCGACCGCCTGGATCAACGGGACCGGGGAGGACACCGGACCAGCCAAGAAGACGGTGTCCAGAACCGGCACGTCCAGTCCTTGGCCGCCATAGGGCAAGGTGGTCATGACCAGGACCGGTTCGCCGGGCTTGGCCGCCGCGGCGTGGCGCCGCGCCCCCGCCAGATCCTTCTTGGAGGTGCCGCCGCGCAAGATCATCGGGTCAAGGCCCCGCGCGGCCAGCATTGAGGCGAGCCGGTCGATCTGATCGCGCCGACGGGTGACGACCAGGCAGCGCCGCCCCTGTTCCCAGGCCGCGACTATGTCCCGCGCGATCTGCTCGTTGCGCTTGTCGTCAGCCGCCAGCACCGCGCCCAGATTGCCGATCCAGCCGTGGGCGTCGCGGTCGAACTGAGAGGGGGCGCGGAAATCGGTGCGATGCACCCGCAGCAGACGGGCCGGCGCGGCGCGCGGGTCCTCCAGCGTGGACTCGCCCGGCAGCCGGTCCGCCACCTTGTGCCGCACCGGCCCCAGCTGCCAGAACACCAGCTGTTCCAGGCCGTCGCGGCGGATCGGGGTGGCCGTCAGCCCCAGCCACCAGGCCGCCGCGATCGACTTGACCGCGCGCTGGTAGGTGGCGGCGCCAAGGCAAGGGCATTCGTCAACGATGATCTGTCCATAAGGAGCCATCAATTCAGCGATCTCCGCCTCGGGGCGCCGGGCCAGAGTCGGCAGGGTCACGATGTCGACCAGCGCCGTCAGCTTCTTGCGGCCGGCCCCCAATTGGCCCGGTTTGAAGCCGAGCAACGACACAATCTGCTCCCGCCACTGGTCGGCCAAAGCCAGCCGGTCGATCAAGATGGCAGTGCTCAAACCGCGTTCGGCCATCACCGCGCAGGCCATCACCGTTTTCCCTGATCCGGTCGGGGCTTGCAGCACGCCGTCGCCAGCGGCCAAGACCGCTTCGACGGCCGAGGTCTGCGACTCGGTCAACGAACCCGCGAACTCCACGTCCAGTTCCGCGCCCTGGTTCCGGAGATCTTCGACTTGCAGCCTGCTCCCGCCCGAGGCCACCAACCCGGAAACCTGCTCCAGCAATCCCCGCGGCAAGATGAGGTCACCGCCGATCCCCAGGTCGAAGCCCTGGATGAATCGCGGTTGCCCGTGCGTTGAACGCCTGGCCGCTTGCGCCTCGTAAAAAGCCGGATTGTGGATAGTCGCCGCGTTGCGCAAAGCCGCCTTCAAGGCCGGTGTCAAATCCTCCGCGCGAATCCGCAAGTTCGCGGCCAAGACGGCGCGGACGGCATCGGGCAAAGGCTGGTCAATGACCGTGGCAGCGGATCGTTCCACCCGCGTCACCGGCGGTCCCACGACGATTCGCCGTCCCGTTGAAGCGGCCGCGGCGACCTCCCGCGGTGTCATCCGGCCGATTGTCGACAGATACTCCCATTGGTCTTCGAGCGGCTCCCAGGTCGCCTGGTCCAGGAACATGGTGGTGTGACGCTCGTCCACGCGGCGGCCGTTCAAAGGGGCGGCGATCAGGTTGCCAATCCCACTCTTGCCCTTCGGCGCCGCGTCCTGGTTCGGGAACAGACGATCATAGCTGCTCAGCGGCATGGAACCAGGCAGCCTCATGGCGGTCTGTATGCAAGCGGAGCCCATCGCGCGGGCGTCGGCCGCCGGGACCGGCTCGGAGAAGAACGTCCAAGCATGCGCGCCTTTGCCGGACTGCGACACTTCCAGCGCGCACGGGATGCCCAACGCGAACGCGGCCTTGGCGTAGGCGTGGGCGTCCAGCATCGCTTCCGAACCGTCGAAGTCGGCCGCCAGCCACCAGCAAGTCGAATCAGCCAAGAGCGGGAAGAGCCCGATGAACCGCTTTCCCAAGATGTGCTGATCAACCACTTCAGGGGTCAGCGGGTAGGGCCTTCGGTCCCACACGGACGCGCCCTCGCGGTAGCGGTCTCGCGTGGCGGGCGACCAGCCCTTCTTGCCCTCGAACTCCCAGTAGCGGGCGTAGACGTCGCGCCGGGCCGCGAAGAGCCGCCAATACAGGTCCAGCTTCGCCTCCCTCGACGATGCCGCCGTCAGGGCGCCCGGATCGGACGTCGCCAATTCCGGCTGGGCAGGCGGCGGTTCCACGCCGTGCGCGATCTTGAGCAAGTTGCGGAGCCGCTGGTTCTCGCGGCGAAGCGCCGCCATCTGCCGCTCGACCTGGTTCGCCGCTCCGGCGCCGTCGGCGTGGGCGGGGTTGTCGCTGACTGGGGTCGCCGACTTCACGCAGTCAGTTCTACCAGTCGATCGCCAAGCTCGATTTCCGCCACCGGAATCCGATGCCGGTCGCCGACCCGGGTCGAACGGATCTGCCCCCCGGCGATCCGCCTTCTTCCGGCTACGTGATTCTTTCGAAAACCATGGTCGCCTGGATGCGGTCTCCGCCGCCAAGACCCTTGCTGCCAGATGCCGAAGTCGAAATGGTGTGCAGACGGTAGCCAAGCGCCGCCTGGGCGTTGATGGCTGTCTCCAATTCGGTCAGATTCCCGGACCCGGTGCCCCAGAACTTCTCCTTCAAGACGACCTGCAGCACCACATAGCTCGCACCATTTGCGGCCGGACGCGGCTGCGCCCCGGAAGCCGCCTCCCTTCGGATCTGGTCCACCATTCCTCCCAGGCCACCCGCGGCGGGCGGCTGAGCCTGGGGGCTGTCGACCCAGCGTTGGCCGTCCCACCAGCGCTTCGCGCCCGTCCCATCGTCATACCAACCAGGTTGAGTAATCGTCATGGCTTCCTCTTTTCAGCCTCGACTTCCAGGACTCGCCAATCGTACCGGCCGCCGGCCGATCACCACGGCCGTCAAAAGCTCCAGTCGCACCGAGCCGGGTTCGCCT
>JAIROU010000409.1 GCA_031257375.1 Bifidobacteriaceae bacterium | reverse complement strand
GCACCGCCTCCAAGGCGTCGATCTCGGCCTGGGGCCGGTGCGTCAGGGACGCGACCGTGCGGTGGCGGACCTTCCTGCCCTCCCGCCACGTCTGCCGCAGCAGCACCGACTCGTGCGTGCCCCCGGTGCCGTCCTTGTTCGACCACCTGGACCGCACCCTGGCTACACGCAAAGGCCCCTTCGGTTCCGACATGGGCTTATCGTAGCACGTCCAGCACGGGCGTGTCAACCTTTCCCAGCTATTTCCCTGGCAACACCCAGGTTCGGCCCGGGCACCGTTCCCGCAGGTCGGGCCGGGAAACCAAGGACCAAAGCCACGTAACACAGGCGCGGCGCCGCAAGGTGCGGGTTCTGCACTGTCGCGGTGTGGGGTGCAGGCGCAGCCGGGGAGCCGCGTCGCTGGTGCGACCCATTGCGCCTGGCCACTCCCTCGCAGCGCCGGGCGGAACAGGCCCGCAGCGATCTGACAACGCAGTGGTCGGATGAGAGCGGTGTGGGCCACAGCGGATGTCGCTCTGGTGAACGCCGCCATGCGCGACGGTGCAGACATCGTCCTGCAGCATCAGCCTGCCGGGTGGCTGGGTGTTGCGCTGCGTAACGCCGGCGATCAGAGCGCTGGTGCTGCGTCGCAGTGCGCAGGGCTGCGGCAGTCGGGCGGTATATAGCACGCGGCTGCGGTGGGACCGCTACGGAAATGGTTGGCGGGTCGCGGAGCGTGCTGGCGGCCGGTGTTGGACCGTAGTCTTCTGGGGATATGGAAGACGAGCGTGCTCAGGACGGCTGGGAGCCGTTGACCCGGCTGGCGAAGCGGTACGCGGCGGTCAAAGCTGAAGTCGCGGCCGAGTTCGCCAAGGACAGGGCGGTTGAGTCCGGCCCGGATGGTGGCGGCGCTGGCGGGCGGGGGAAGCGGGACGCTCGGATAGTGGCAGCGAGCCGCGTCGGTGCGGGAGTGTCGCACGCCACTTTGGAGAAGGTGGTTTGGCTCCAGCAGGTGACGGATGACCGGTCGCGGCCGTTCCCGGTTAGGCGGGCAGCGTCAGGCGCGCTGGAGAGGATCGACGCGGGCGGCTCGGTCGATTGGGTTTACACCGAGGTCCACGCCTTGGCCCTGACTGCGGAGCTAGAGGCGGTAGCTGCCGACGAGACGGAAGATCCCCTCGTCCGGACGGTCGCCGGGGCTGGCGCGGCGGCCGCCCGGAAGGCTGGGGCGCGCCGCTTAGGGTCTGAAGCTTAATTAGTTGCGCAGATGGGGTTTTTCGGCGTAGTGTTGTGGTATGGACGCGGCGCTGGTGGAGGGTTTGGCGGGGGTTTACGAGGTGGCGGCGCCGCATTTGGACGAGCGGCAGCGGCGGGTGGTGCTGGGCGCGGCGGCGGGGCGGCTGGGGCACGGCGGGGTGTCGGCGCTGGCCAGGGCGACGGGGGTGGCGAGGAACACGATCGCGCGGGGGGAGCGGGACGCGGCCGGGGAGCCGGCCGGGCGGGTGCGCGCGGCGGGGGCGGGCAGGCCCCGGCTGGCGGATCGGGACGGGGGGCTGGAGGCGGACCTGAGGGGGCTGCTGGACCCGGACACGGCGGGCGACCCGGAGCGGTTCTTGCTGTGGACGACTTTGTCGACCCGCGCCCTGGCGCGCCGGCTCGGGGAGCTGGGCCACAAGGTGTCGCAGTCGACGGTCGGGCGGATGCTGAACGCGATGGGCTACTCCCTCCAGGCGAACCAGAAGACTTCTCTCAAGTCCGGCCACCCGGACCAGGACGCCCAGTTCCGGCGCATAGACCGGCTGGTGGCCGCCAGGGTCGGCGCGGGCGAGCCGGTCGTCTCGGTGGACACGAAGAAGAAGGAGCTGGTCGGGAACTACAAGAACGGCGGCCGGGAGTGGTCCCCGGCCGGGCGGCCGTGGCTGGTCGAGGCGCACGACTTCCCCTCCCCGGACGTGCCCAGGGCGCTGCCCCACGGCGTCTACGACATCGCCGCCGGCGACGGGTGGGTGTCGGTCGGCACAGACCACGACACATCCGAGTTCGCGGCCGCCACCATCGGGGCGTGGTGGCGGGAGATGGGCCGGGCCCGCTACCCGGCCGCCAGGACCCTGCTGATCTGCGCCGACGGGGGCGGGTCGAACTCGGCGCGCGGGTGGGCGTGGAAGTTCGAGCTGGCCAAGCTCGCCGCCGCCACCGGCCTGGAGATAACCGTCGCGCACCTGCCGCCCGGGACCTCGAAGTGGAACAAGATCGAGCACCGCATGTTCAGCTTCATCTCCATGAACTGGCGCGCCAAGCCGCTCGTCTCCCACGAGGTGGTCGTCAAGCTCATCAGCTCGACCACCACCGCCGCGGGCCTGACCATCCGCTGCCAGCTCGACACCCGCCCCTACCCGACCGGCGCGAAATACACCGACTCCGCCAAAGCCGCCCTCCCGCTGGTCAGAGACGACTTCCACGGCGACTGGAACTACACCATCACACCGCCCGGGAACCCGGAATCATGAACACATGCGACACGCCGACAATGGCTAGGGTAATTATGACTCAAGCCCTTACCGCCAGCGAAAATGGACGCAGAGGCTCGTCAAGGGATGAAGATGGTCCGCGAGGCCCGCCGCACGCTGCACTAATAGCCGCCAGCCGGTGGTTCCTGTGGTTCGGGCCGCCGGTCCCATGGATGGTGGGGCACCGCCGCGAGCATTGGCCAGCGGCGTTGCCATCGATCCTGCTCGGCTCGGAAAGGGAGGGACGGGTGTCCCTTGCGTTTCGTGCCAGGCTGTGTAACATGGGTGATCCCGTGTCCGGCTCCGCCGGTGAAGTGGCTTTTCACCGTCAGGTCCCGGAAGCCCGTGGGTCGGCGCAAACCGGTTTTTCCTGGTGGCGCGGTCCCGGAAACTGTCCGGCACCGTCGGGGGCGATACTTGGCGGGCCTGGTCGAGGTCTGGGGTCGCACGCAAGCGTGTTCTGGCTGGTCGGCTGGTTCCGCAGAATCTGCGGAACCGCGGCTCGGGTTGTCGCGGTTCCTGCCGAACCGCTGGGCCGCAGGTCGGGGAATCCGCCCTTCCCGGAGACTGCGGCCTCGGCTGAGAGGCAGCGTCCCCGGGCGGGCTCCCCGGTGGGACGCAAACGTGTTCTGCCTGGTCGGATGGTTCCGCCAAATTGGCGAGACCGGCGCTCAACTTGCGGCAGCGACCGCCAGGACAACAAGACGACGCCGGCAGGGTGAGTCTTCCGGGCCCGCGGGCCGTCCGCTCGGCGGAGAACCTGGGGCACTCAGGCGGCCCCGGTGATGGTGGTTTGGGCCTCCACGGTTGGGTCGGCTGGGTGTTCATAGGTCTGGGGCGAGGGTTTCGTCCAGGATGGGGGCGGTGATCGGGTTGACCATCTCGGAGCGGCGGACGTAGTGCTCGATGGTGACCTTCGTGTCGGTGTGCCCGAGCAGTTCGGCGGCGAGTTCGCTCGTGGGAGCTAGGTGCGGCCTGCCTGCCTGGCCGCCACGCCCGGCCTATCCGTACCGCCTGCGCTCCGGGCGAGCCGAG
>JAIROU010000384.1 GCA_031257375.1 Bifidobacteriaceae bacterium | reverse complement strand
ACGGTCCTTTCGTCTCAGACCCGGGGACACTCCCTTTGTCAGGACGAACGGTCTGCCGATGAGGCGGCTGCGACGGGCCGCCGAAGCGCCGATAACTCACAATCCACAGGTTTTCGGGTTTCCGTCGACGGTGGTTCCGCCGGTGGGGCAACCTGGATGACGTGACAGCGCCCCCAACCGTGATCAAACAAGCCAGCGGCCTGGATGTGGTGGCCGCCATGCCGGGCCGATTCGGGTTCACCCCGGCGGACTCGATAGTGACCGCCGGCCTCCATCCGCCCCGCGGGCGGATGGGCGCGACCATACGGGTTGACCGGGCGGACTGCGACTCGGCCGGTTGGCGCGACTTCGCCCGGGCGCAGGCGATTAGGCTGCACGGGTGCGGCGCCCGCGCCTCCTTCGTGATTCGCTACGCGCCGGAGGGGGCCGAGGCCGTGGAGAAAGACCGCGGCTTTTGGCGTTGGTCCGACGCCGTCGATCAATGCCTGCCGGTGATCGGCTGTTGGAATGTGGTCCAGGACTCCTACCAGGAGCTAGACCCGACCACGCACCGCCGGGTCGGCCCGGTGCTGGGCCCAAAGGAGTTGCAGTCGACTCGCGGCGCCGCGGCGACCGTGATGGCGGGCGTGGCCCCGAAGGCCAGCCGGGAGGATCTGGCCCGGATCGATCCGGCCCCGCCGGCCGCGCGCAAGGCGGCCGGGGCGGCCTGGCGGCGAGTCCTTGACCAGACCCTGGCCATGTCGGCCGACCGCCTTCCGGCCTGGCGCCTGGCCGGTCTGGAAACCTGGTCGCTCTGGCTTGATCGCCTGGTCAGAAGTCCGGACCGCCCGGTCGAGCCCTCGCAACTGGGCCGGATCGCCGCCCTGATCGGCGATAGCCACATTCGGGATGCCATCATGGCCAGCGCCTTCAAGCGCCGTGGCGACACGCCCCGGCTCCTGGCCTTGGGACGTTACAACGGCGCGATCTTCGACCCGGCCAGTTCCCCGGGGGTCGACCAAGACCGGGTGGCGGCGGCGCTCAGTCTGCTGGAAGACGTCGCCGCCCACCTGCCGCCGAGGCGGCGCGGCCAGGTCTACGGACTCGGGGCAGCTTGGCACTGGTGGAGCGGCAACGGCGCGGCGGCCCAGGAATGGGCGAAGGCGGCAGAGGACTGCGAAGACTGCCCGCGGCTGGCCGGATTGATCCTGGCTGTGGCCGGCCAGGGGATTTTCCCGGCGGCGCTGGAGAGAAGGGAGGCCTGATCGAGACGTCGGCGTCCCGGGTCTCGGCCGCCGTGTCCCGCTCGCGACTCGTTTCCGGTTAGCCCGCCCGCGGCCGGTCGGCCCGACCGCCGCCTTGGACGCTGGTGAACAACCGCCGTCCTAGGAGGCCGGCTTTTCACCGGCCATCCGGCCGATCACCTGCAATTCATCGCGTCATCCCGGGCGAGGCGCACCCGTTGCGGGCGGCCAGCCCGCAGGAGGCCCGCCGCGCTCCGTCCGCGATGAGACACCGAGGGATCGGAAGGGCTCGCCCATTTTTGCCGCACCACCCGGCCGACGTGGAACAAAGTCGGGGGGCGTGTCGTTATACTTACCGGGATTCTCTGCGCCTCCCCTCCTGCGCTCCGACTGTTGACGCCCGCGGTCGATCGGCCGGGGCCGGGTGACGTGGCGAGATAACGACTGGCCGGGCCGACCCGGCCGCGCTTAGACGATAAGGAGTGGTTACGTGGCGAAGGCTACATCGCCATCTTCGGCGGAAGCCGGAGGCCCAATTGACTTGACACCTAACTCCAACCCCGCCTCGGGCAAGACCACCGCCCGGCAGCCCGCCAGGGCTGGCGCCGGCGCGGCCGATGCCAAACCGCCCGCCAAGAAAGCGCCGGCCGCCAAGGACGCCGCAGCCGCCAAGGACGCCGCAGCCGCCAAGGTGGCCGATGCCGTGACCTCCGCGACCGGGACGCGCACCAGCCCCGATGGAGCGGCCGAACAGCCAGTCCCGCCCGCGCGATCCAGGTCCCGTTCGGCCAGGTCGGCGCCGACAGCCAAGTCGTCCGCCGGCAAGTCGTCCGCCGGCAAGTCGTCCGTCGGCAAGTCGTCCGCCGCCAGCGCCGAACAGGGCGCTGACGCGGCGACGGACGGGCAGGCCGCGGCGAAGGCTCCGCGCGCCCGCGCCGCCAAGCGGACGGTCTCGGACAAGTCCGCCGCGCCGAAGGCCGGTCCGGCCGGCGACCCGTCGGAGGAAGAATCCGAGCCTGATCTGCCGGAGCCGCCGGCCGACGCCTCCGAGGAGACCCTCACGGCCGAGGAGGAGGGCGAGGACGACGCCGGCTTCGTCTTCTCCGACCTTGACGAGGACGACGCCCCGGCGGTCCAGGTCCAGGTCGCCGGCGCCACAGCCGATCCGGTCAAGGATTACCTCAAGCAGATCGGCAAGGTCGCCCTTTTGAACGCCGAACAGGAGGTCGACCTGGCCAAACGGATTGAGGCCGGGCTGTTCGCGGAGGAAAAGCTGGGCGCCCAGATCAGGCTGGAGCCGCAGTTGCGGCGCGAGCTGGAATGGTTGGCCAACGACGGCCGCCGGGCCAAGAACCATCTTCTGGAGGCCAACTTGCGGCTGGTGGTCTCGCTGGCCAAGCGCTACACCGGCCGGGGGATGCTGTTCCTGGATTTGATCCAGGAGGGGAACTTGGGCCTGATCAGGGCGGTCGAAAAATTCGACTACACCAAGGGTTTCAAGTTCTCGACCTATGCCACTTGGTGGATCCGCCAAGCCATCACCCGGGCGATGGCGGACCAGGCCCGGACCATCCGCATACCGGTGCACATGGTCGAGGTCATCAACAAGCTCGCCCGCGTCCAGCGCCAGCTTTTGCAAGATCTGGGGCGCGAGCCGACGCCGGAAGAACTCGGCCGCGAGCTCGACATGACTCCGGAGAAGGTGGCCGAGGTCCAGAAATACGGCCGCGAGCCGATCTCGTTGCACACGCCCCTGGGAGAGGATGGCGACAGCGAGTTCGGCGATCTGATCGAGGACTCGGAGGCGGTCGTGCCGGCCGAGGCGGTCAGCTTCACCCTGCTCCAGGAGCAGTTGCACGCCGTCTTGGACACACTCTCCGAGCGCGAGGCCGGGGTGGTGTCGATGCGGTTCGGCCTGACCGATGGCCAGCCGAAGACCCTTGACGAGATCGGGAAGGTTTACGGGGTGACCCGTGAGCGGATCCGCCAGATCGAGTCCAAAACCATGTCTAAGCTGCGGCATCCCTCGCGTTCTCAGGTGCTGCGCGATTATCTTGACTAGGTGGGAAGGAAGAAGCGCCGCCACCGCGCGGGCACGCCCGCGCGGAAGCGGATGGTCAGCCGCTCGGCCGCGCTGGGCGCGCTGGCCGGTGTGTTGCTGGTCGTGGTCGTGTGGGGCGCCGTCTGGGTCTGGTCGCCGCTGGACGCCAACGGGACCGGTCGGGGCGGCGCGGCCGGCGCCCTGACGGCATCGCCCAAGCCGTCCGCCCCCGCCAACCGATCTGACAGTCGGGGCCAACCGCGGGCCAAAGCCGCGGCGCCGAGCGCCGCCTCGCCGCCACTGCCAACGCCAACCCCCCTGGCGGCATCGCCCAAAATGTCCCCGCCCGCCCCGTCCCCGAGCGGCCCGCCGGTCCCGGTCCTGGCGACCGTCACCTACGAGATCGCGGCCCGCGGCGACGTGGCGGTGGACCTGGAAGACTTCGCGGCCCAGGTGGCCCAGTTCTTGAGCGATCCGGCCGGTTGGCCGTCCGCCGGGATCGAGTTCGAGCGGGTCGAGGCGGACGGGTTGATCACGATCTGGCTGGCCGAGGACTCGCAGGTGCCGAGTTTCTCATCGATCTGCTCGACCGGGCTGTCCTGCTCGATCGGCCGCGACATCATCATCAATGAGACGCGCTGGGTCGATTCGGCCCCGCCGGGAGTGATGGACGACGTGCCGGTCCGCCAGTACCGCTTGATGGTGGTCAACCACGAGGTGGGCCACTGGCTGGGCCATCACAACCACTCGTCGTGCCCCGGCCCGGGCCAACTCGCCCCTCTCATGATGCAGCAGTCGAAGGGCCTGGACGGTTGCGTTTTCAACCCCTACCCGCTGCCGGAGGAGATGACCGCGCCAGACCTGCTCGGGTGAGCCCGGCCGCCGACCAGCGCCCGGCGCCGGAGAGGATCAGCGCTCCGGCGGCAGTGACACCAACTCATCGGTGAAATCGTCAACGCGGATGGCTTGGCCGCTCAGCGCGGGCATGACCGCACGGCCGTGATGGCCGCAGAACAACAGTTCGCCCGACATCAGAACGGCTCGGAAATAAGCCCGCGCGCCACAGCGGTCGCAACGGTCTTGGGCTTTCAAACGTGGTGCTTGTTCAGTTATCGTCACGTGGATATACAACCACCGATGCCGCAGATCGATGCCCGCCTCACGCCCAGTTTCGCCGCGCGCGGAATCAGAGCCCCGATCAACCCCAGTAGGCGGTCTCTTTCCGGGCCTTGAAATGCCAATTGGCGAAGTCGCGGGCGTCGCCCGTGACCTGCCAGTGGTCGATCAGCCCCTCGTCCACGTTCTGCCCCCGCCGGTAGAAGAAGTCGCGCGGCGCGGTCGAGTCCGGATCGACCTCGAAGGCCGAAGGCGCCCCCTCCAGATTGGGCGCCCCGGCGTCCTCCAGCAGGGCGGCGCGGACGTTCGCCATCTCGGTCGGCGCGTCCGAATGGGCCAGGCGGGTCCCCTCGGCCCCGGCCGGTTTGACGAACAGCGCGGTCAGCCGCGGTTGCGCCAGTTCCTCGTAGTCGGCCTCCAGCCAGTGCCCGTGGTCGGCGGTGATGACAATGGTGGCGTCCTTGTAGCGGCCGAGCCGCTTCAATTCGTCAAGGTAGTCGAACACGATCTTGAAAGCGCCCTTGGCCTGCTCGGTCAGCGAGACCGAGTCCGGCTCGACCGGCTCGGCGTCGGCGTTGATCCGGGCCGGGTTGTGGGCGCCGTCCAGATGGATGAAGGAGAAGCGCGGCCGCGGGCCGTCCAGGACCACCCCGCCGGCCTTCAAGCGCCTGTGGAACTCCAAGTTGCCGTTCGAGAACGGGTCCATTTTGGAGGCGTCCGGCTTGGAGTTCCGGAACGGGTCGACCGGCGTCCAGAAGGTGGGTTTGAGGACGTGCGGGGCGTAGCGGAAACCGGCCAGGCGGGCGAAGCCGCGCAGGATCACCCCGGTCGGGGTGATGATCTCGGCCGGTCGGACGTTGTCGGCCAGGCCCTTGATGTCGTTGACGGAGGAGTATGAGTAGCGGTTGGTGGCGTAGATGTTGGTCGAGTACCCGGCCCGCCGCAGCGCCGGCAAGAAGCTCCCGTCCTGGTAGGCGCGCGCCATGTATTCGCCCTGCGGCTCGTCAAACTGGTAGCGCTGGCCGGTCAGCATGTCAACGGTGCTGGGCAGGGTACGGGTGTAGTTGGAGATGTGGTTGTCGAACTGCGTGAAACCGTCCAGGTGCGAGGCGAAGAAGTCCGGCTCCTCGGCCTCGATCTCCTGGACGAACTTCTGGTCCATCATGTCCAGCACAAAGATGTACTGGTTGGCCGTCGAAGAGGCGGTGAACAAGCCCTCGTAGGTCGGGTAGTCGGACGTCGCCGCCCGCCATGGGTCGACCTCCGCCTGCGAGTAGACGCTGACCAGGCCGACGTTCCCGGCCGCGATCACCGCCACCGGCGCCAGCCAGGCGAACACGTTCCAAACCCGGCGGCTGACCAGCCGCAACACCAGCGGCGCCGAGACCAGGACCAGCCAGGCCAAGGTGTCGGCCAGCGCCAGCCGGGCGTAGCGCTCCCACCGGATCGCCACCCCGTTCAACTCCCCGTAGTCGATGTTCAAGAAGTTCGCCTGCGTCCAGGCCGCCAGCGCCAATCCCAACACCACCGACACCACCGCGTCGAACACCCGTCCCCGCAGCGCCAGCAGGACCAGCGCCACCACCAGCCCCAACGCCGCCGCCAAGAGCAGGGACGGCCCGGCTAGCTGGGCGAACCCGAACGGGAACTCGTCCGAGTTGCGCAGATACAGGTCCAGGAAGCCGAACCCGAAGAATAAGAACGGCCCCGCCAGCCCGGCCGGCAAGGCCACCCCCAGCCGCCGTCGGAAGGACCGCCGGTCGCCCCACCAGAACCGCCCCTTCGACACCGCCAGATCAGACCGCCCGCCGATGCCGTCAAGGCGCCCACCGCCGGCGCCGCGGGTTCGCCCGCCGATGCCGTCAAGGCGCCCACCGCCGGCGCCGTCCGCCCGCCAGCAGTCGGGGCCGTCCGAGAACCCGCCGATGCCGACAGCGCGGGCGCCGTCCCCTCGGCCGCCGCCGGCCCGCCAACCGCCGACCGCCGCCAGGTCCGGGGCGGGCGCGCCAAAGGCGGGGCCGGTCAGCGGCAGTCCCGCGCCGAGGAGGCGCTCGGCCTCCCGGCGGGCCGCCGCCGCCGGCGGCGTCTCCCGGGCGGCGGCTCCGTCCGCGGCCGCCCAGGACCGGGCCAGGGCCTTGGCCTCGGCCCGCGCCAGGCGCTGGCGGCGGCGCAGTTCCCGGCTGCCCGGCGCCGAGGCCACCGCCCACCAGGCGGCGGCGCGCGCCCTGAGGGTCGTCAGCCCCATGACGAGGCGGCGGAAGAACACGCCGATCGCCACCGACAAGGTGATCACGACGCCGGACACGACCTGGATCAAATAGCTGGTGGTGGCCGGGTCGATATAGGCGTGGGCGGCGTTCGGCAGGTTCAGGGCCAAGCTGACTGCGATCCAAGCCCCGAGCGCCGCCAGGCCGAGCGGCCGCCGGACCCGGTCCCGCGGCCGCCCCACCCGGCCCGACCCGGGCCGAGCGCGACCCCGGCGACGGTCAGCTAGGTTGCGGCGCGGCATCGGGCACCTCCGTCGCGGCGTCCTCCGCGGCGTCCTCCGCGGCGTCCTCCCCGGCGTCCTCCCCGGCGTCCGGCGCGGAGTCCGGCGCGGAGTCCGGGCGCCGGTACCGGCCGGTCGCCCAAACCAAGTAATCGCCCATCGCCCGCTCGCTCGAGCCGGTGTTGTAGATGTTGTCCCGCAGCACCTGGTCGATGCGCCGTCGCCAGGCGGCCGCCTCGGACCGCAGGTCGAGGGCGATCTGGCCGATCCGGCCGAGGTCCGCCACGTCCACGGAAACCCCGATCTGGTCGCGCAAGGTGATGTCGAGCGGCGGCGCCTCGATCTGGTCCCAATGCGGGTTCATCACCTTCATGGGCGTGTTGACGAAAATGGAGGGCCGTTTGGTGGCGTAGGAGAACTCCTGGGCGATCGAGGACCAGTCCGTCACCACCAAATCGGCCGTGTAAACGGTGGCGTTGGAAGAGAAGTCGGTCTGCAACTCGACCTGGCCGGCCTCGATCAGGTCCGCCAGAGCCGTCCGGGCGGCCTCGACCTTGGCCCCGAACCGCTTGACGAACTCCGGATGCGGGCGCACCACAACTGCGAACCCGGCCTCGGCCAGCGGCCGAACCGTCTCCTCGAGGCAGGCCTCCATCAGGTTGTCGACCTGCCAGGACGGGCCGACCAGCGCCGTCGGCCGGTCCGGCGCGGTGCCGGTGTCGATCGCCGAGACCGCCTCGAGCAGGTCGTCGAGCAGGCCGTAACCGGTGTTGACCAGGTGTTTCGCGGGCAGGTCGAACAGCGCCTCCAACTGGCGGATCTCGCGGTTGTGGTTCGGCCCGTAGCAGAAGATGGTGTCGAAGTGGTCTAGCGCGCCCTCGCGCAGCATCAGGTGGAAGCTGGTCATGCCGTGGTCCACGTAGATGTATTCGCTGTCCTTGCGCACCAGCGAGCGCTTGATGTGGAAGGTCTCCAGGTCCGGCAGGGTCAGCACAACGACGTCCACGTCGAGCCTCATCATGAACGCGATCAGCGCGCGGGGGCCTATGTAATAGGACTTGAAACGGGGATGTCGGCGCTCGAAGACCGGGTCGTCCGGGTCGGACGTGACGTAATGGACCGTCAATTCGGTGTGTTCCAGCAGGTGGCCGATCAGCCGGGAGAAGTACTTCCAGTAGCCGGCGCCCTCGGAGTAGAACATCAACTGCTTGCCCCGCTGGGCGTGGAAGCGCTTGGCGTCGCTCCGCTCGCGCCGCCGGCCGGTGCGCCGCCGCTCGCGCCGGGCCGCCCGCTCGGCCCGGCTGAGCCGTTCGCGGGGGGCGATGGCGGCCAGGTCGGCGTGCTTCTCCGGCCGGTAGATCACATTGCAGAGCCAGACCACCGCGATCGAGGCCAGGTTCCCGGCCGTCCAGTACAGCCCCAGGCCGCAGGGCAGGACCAGGGCGAAGTAGCCCGAGAACAGGACCATGAACACGGTCATGGACCAGTTGGCGGCCGGGCTCTGGAAGCGGTTGAGGACGTAGTGGCGGTTCTGGTAGAGGCACAGCGCCAAGGCGCTGACGGCCGACAGGACCGGCCAAATGATGGTCGGCTGATTCCAGGCCGGGACCGCCGCCAGGTCCATGCCCAGAAAGCCCATCTTCAGGGCTTGGATTTGCCCGATGACGCCGTCCAAGCCCGGCAGGTCGGCGAACGCCCCGGGGTCGGCTTGGACGCGCTCGATGACTTGGAGCTGCGCCCCGTAGCCGAGGTCTGATCGGTCCTGGCCGGTCAGCTCGGCCGTCCGGCCGATCAAGTCCGCGATCACCGGCCGGGACAGGTGCAGCAGGTGCTGCAGCGGCTTGTAGATCACATTGATCAGGCCGAGGATGATGGGGATCTGGATGAGCATCGGCAGCATGCCCTTGAAAGCCGAGTAATGCTCGCGCTTGTTGAGTTGGCGCTGCTCGGCCAGGAGCAGGCTCTGGTTGCCCTCGAAACGCCGTTTGACGTCCTCGGCCAGCGGCCTGATCCGGACCATGGCGACGGCGTTCTTCTGGGCCAGCCACGACAGCGGGAACAGGATCACCTTGGTGACCACCGTGAACACCAAGATGGCGAGGCCGTAGAGCGGGACCAGCCCGTAGCACCAGTGGAGCAGATAGCCCAGCGGCACGCCGAACAGCGTGTTGAACACTTCCATAGCGAAGACCCTAACTGTCGCCCGGCCGTCCTGGGCCGACCGCCGGCACGGCCCCGGGCGGTCGGACGGACAACGCGAGGTTACCTGGAAGTGGCCTGAGTGGCAACGTGAGCTTACCTGGGAGTGAACTGAGCGGAAACTGCGGGTTGCGCGGCGGCAAATTGGGGTATGGTTTGGGGAGTCGGTGTTCATATTTCAGTTACCGGGGAGCAAGATGAACAGGAATCCGCCGTCCGGGCAGTCCGCCCCGTCAGCGCCGCCCGCCGGGACCGCCGCCGATGCCGTCGAGGCGGTCGTCTCGCTGATGGGCGCGGCCCCCGCCCAAATCGAGGACTTGCAGCCGTTGACGGCCGGGATGACCAACACCAGCTTCACCTTCCGCCTGGGCGGCCAGTCGTACGTCGTCCGCCTGCCCGGACTCGGCACCGAGCAACTGATCGACCGCCAGGCCGAGCGCCAGGCCTACGAGGCCCTGGCCTCGTCCGGCCTGACCGACGAGGTCGTCGCGCTCGACCGCCAGGGCCGCCGCGTGACCGTCTTCTACGATGACGCCCGCGACGCCGACCCGTCCAGCGAGGCGGACCTGGCGGTGTCGATGGGGCTGGCGCGGCGCCTGCACCGGCTTGACCTGCCGCTGGAGCGGCGCTTCGACATCGACGGCATGATCGCCCAATACGAGGGGCTGTGCGACCAGACCAGTTGGCCGGGCTACCCGAAGCTGGCCACGGCCGGGCGGCGGGTGGCCGAGCTTCAGGAGTTCAAGCGCCGCCTGGCGGTCCCGGAGATCTTCTGCCACGGCGACATGGCCCCGATCAACGTCCTGATCCTGGGGCGCGGCGGCGCCAAGCTGATCGACTACGAGTACTCCGGCCGGGCCGACCCGATCATGGACGTGGCCATGTACGGCATCATCTCCTATTACGGCCGTCGGAAGCTCGAGCTGGCCCTGCGGCTGTACCTGGAGCGCGAGCCGACCGCGGCCGAATTGGCCCGCCTCTACCTGTACACCGCCCTGGCCGGCTATCTCTGGTCGCTGTGGGCGCATTACAAGGGCGTCAGCGGCCAGGACTTCGGCTCTTACGGGCTCGACATGTACAAGTACATGCGGCGCTACCACCGGCGGCTGTTCAAGTCCGGCCTGGCCGAGGCGGCGTTGAAACAATCCGGCCCGCCGGCCGGAGGCCCCGGTTCGGCGCCGGACCCCGCGCTGGGACGCGACAACGCCCTGGTCGGCGCGCCATGAGCGGCGCGACGGCGGCGGGCGGGCGGACGGCATCGGCGGTCACCGGCGGCGGGCGAGCGGCGGCGGTTGCGGGCGGGACGACGGCCGAGGCCCTCGAGGGCGCCCGCCGCCACGGCCAGCGGTTCTTGGTCAAGGGCGTCTCCATCGCCCTGATCTCGGGCGCGCTCTACGGCCTATACAGCGCCTTCCTGGTCCAGGGCCAGGCGGTTGGGCCGTTCGCGGTCTGGCTGGCGGACACCAGCCCGCTGAGCGCCTTCGTCCGCCTGTGCGTGCTGGCCATGGTGGCCTGCGCCCTGAACGACGCCTTGTCCGCCGTCTGGGCCGTGGCCTGGTTGGCGGTGCGCGGCAAACTGCCGGACCTGGGCCGGTCCATCCGGTCCAAGCCCGGGCTGGTGATGGTGGCCTGCGCCGTCATCGGCGGCCCCGTGGCCAACGGCTCCTACGTCATGGCCCTGCAAATGG
>JAIROU010000357.1 GCA_031257375.1 Bifidobacteriaceae bacterium | reverse complement strand
GCCACGCCGAGGGCCACGCCCATGGCCGCGCCGAAGGCCACGCCGAAGGGCTCGCGGAGGGCTCGGAGCGGTCGGCTCGGGCGGCTCGAGCGGTGGCGGCGCGGCTGCTGGCGTTGGGCGTGGACCGGGCGGTGGTGGCGGAGGCGACCGGCTTGGCGGACGGCGAACTCGACACACTGCCCTGACAGCCCGTTCGCTGATCGGGCTCGTCGCTACGGCGGCGCCGGGCGGTCGTCACCGGGCAACTGCCGCCGGGCACGGCAACGTTACGTTGGCGGCATCGGGCAACGGCCGCCGGGCACGGCAACGCCACACCGGCTCATCGGACAACAGCCGCCGGGCACGGCAACGTTACGTTAGCGGCATCGGGCAACTGCTGGGCGGTCTGCCTGTTGGCGGGCCGGGCGCTTGTCCGGGGGGCGAGCGTGCGACTGGGGGACGAGGCCGGGGGCGGCGGGGCTGACTACCATGGCCAATCGAAGCGAAGCCGCCGGTCGCGAGCCTGGGTCGGTGGTTTCTTCAGCTTGACCGACGGGGGGGATCATGCTGGAGGCGACCGCGCCTACTCGGAACCAGGACCAGAACCACGGCCAAGGCCAGGGGTCGCGCGAGCCTCGGCGCCGACGGGGGGCCGCGGCCGCCCGGGGGTTGGCCCGGTTGGTGGCCGGGGCCGGGGTCAGGGCGGCCGCCTGGCGGACACGGCTGGGGGGCTGGGTGGCGGCGCGCCCGCTGGTCGCGGCGGCGGCGCTGATCGGCCTCGGCTGGCTGCCCTACCTGGTGATCCTCTTCCCCGGCACCTACTCCTGGGACGGTTTCCGCCAACTCAACGAGTTCTACGAATACCAGCCTCGGACCACGCATCACCCTTTCATGGCGACGCTGCTGATGGGCGGGCTGTTCGCGGCCGGGCGCGGGTTCGGCGTCAACGCCGCCCTGTTCGGGTACAGCTTGGTCCAGGCCGGGCTGGCCTGCCTGGTCTTCGCCTGGACTTGCGGGCGGGTCTTCCGGCTGGCGGCGGCCGTCTGGCGGCGGGGCTGGGCTTTCGCCGCCTGGGCGGTGGCGACGGCCTTCTTCGCCCTGAACCCGGTCTTCCCGGTCGCGGCGACCACGGTGTTCAAGGACTTTCCCTACGCCCTGGGCCTGCTGACGCTGGTGAATGTGCTGGTGGGCGCGGTGTTGCGGCGTTCGCTGAGCGCTCGCGGAATGGTCGTGTTCGTCCTCGGCGCGGGCGCGACGGCGGCCTTCCGCAACGACGGGATTGTGATCGCCCTGGCGGCGACAGCCGGGCTGGCGTTGATCCTGCGGCCGGGCCGCCAGCGGCGGCGAGCGCTGATGGCCGGCGGGCTGGTCGGCGCCGGGCTGGTCTTGGCCAACGCGGCAGTCTTCCCGGCGATGGGCGTGACCAAGTACTCCAACGCCGAGATGCTCAGCCTGCCCCTCCAGCAGACCGCCCGCTACCTGCGCGATCACCCCGACGACGTGACCCGGGCCGAGGCCGCCACGCTCCAGTCCCTGCTGAAGGATGGCCGCCGGGTGGAGGAACTGGGCGCGAACTACAAGGCGGTCGTCTCGGACCCGGTCAAGAACCGGTTCGCCTCCTTCGACGCCGACCGGTTGCGGCGCTACCTGGGCGTCTGGTGGTCGCAGCTGCTGAAGCACCCGGCCACCTACGCCAAGGCCACGGCGGCCAATACGATCGGCTACTTCGTCCCGCACCGCCAAAGCGAGATCGCCCCGATCAGCTATCCAAGGCAGATCCACTTGAAGGCCGGCTATTGGGATGATCTGAAGGCCAAGCTGTCCCGCCCGGAGGCCGACTTCGACCCCTCCTATCCGCCCGCCTTGGCCGGCGCCAGGGCCGGTTTGATCAAAGCCGTCAGGGCCGTCCTGCCCGCGTCCGTCATCTGGCCCGCTTTCACCCCGGCCCTCTACACCTGGCTGTTGGCGGTCTGCGCGGCGCTGCTGGCCTGGCGCCGCCTGTGGCGCCAGCTTTGGCCGTTCGCCCCGGCCGGGCTGTGCCTGCTGGTCTGCCTCGCCTCGCCGGTCAACGGCAACATGCGCTACGCCCTGCCGTACGTCGTCAGCACGCCGCTACTGGTCGCCTTCGCGCTTCACGCCCTGGCCACCGCTCGTTCGCGAGGTTGGCCGATGCCGTCGAGCACCCCCGATCAGCCCGCCCGCCCTCCGCTCGCCCCCGGCCGGTCGCCGACCCGCCCGCCCGCCGGCGCCAGGCGCGCGTCTCCCGGCGGGCGGGTCAAGACCGAGTAGGTCTCGGCGCTGGAACGAGCGGTCAGCGCCAGAGTGTGACCGCGCAGCCACGCCGCGACCGCGCCGTGGTCCGGATGTGACTCCATCAAGAGTTGGACCGCGACCGAGGTGTCGAGGGCCAGGTCGGCTCGGCTCACTTGCGGCCTGAGTCGATCAGCGCGTACATCACTTCGTCCGTGACCACAGTGTCGGAGCGGGCGACCAGGTCTCCGTGCTGGTCTTGCACCACACGGGCGGTCCGTCCACCCGGCAGCACCTGCAATCCGGCCCCGTATGGGGATATGTCGACCTCGGAGCCGGGTGTCAACCCCAATGCGACGCGCCAGGCCTTTGGCACCACGACACGCCCCATCGAATCAATCACAGCTTTCATGCCAGAACGATGCCAGCCGCATACCAGGCGCAGACAGGTCAGCCCCGGCGGGCGGAGGTGGGGGGATTCGAACCCCCGAGGGCTTGCACCCAACACGCTTTCCAAGCGTGCGCCATAGGCCACTAGGCGACACCTCCCGGCGACGGGCGCGCGCCGGAAAACAAGCCCGATCCGGCGGGCGCTCGCCCGCCATACATTACCCGATGCCGCCCGTCCGGCGGACGGCACCGCCTCGCCGACCGGTTCTCGCCCCAGCGCCGCGCCCGCCAGCTGGGTGCGGCGCCCGGCGCGCCGGATGCTACTCGATGCCGACGGCCGCCCCGGCCGGCTCGGGCTCGACCAGGACGGCGATCTCGGTGGCCGCCAGCCCCTTGAGGGCGCCGGCGTAGAGCGAGATCTCGGTCTCATAGGCGTCGCCCGCGATCCGCCAGCCTTCCGCGCGAGCGTGGCGTTTGAGGTCGTCGTAGGCGGTGAAAAGCAGTTCCTCGGCGCTCTTGGCCGCCTGATCGGGGTCCAGGTCGAGGCGGCGCAGCAGTTTGAGGTAGGTTCCGGCCGGCTTGACGTGCAACGGGACGCTGGCGGCTTGGCCCCTGACCCGGCTGCAAAGGGAGAAATCGGCCCAGGGGTCCCCCGCCACGAAGGCCTCGCGGCCGATCCGGTAAGCCATCTGAAGCTCGACCTCCTGACCAAGGCGCCGGCAGCGCTCCAAATGGTCGCGCACGGTTTCAAGCAGGGCCAGGGTCCAGTCCTCGGACACCCGGGTCGGCCCCGTCGGCGCCTCCGGCTCCGCCGACGCCCCCGGTTCGGCCGGACCCGCCGACGCCGCCCGCCCACCGGCTTCGGCAGGTTCCGCCAGCCCGCCACGACCCGCGGGCGCCGCCCGCCGACCAAAACCCGCCGCGGCCGGGGGCGGGGCGGGGGGTGGGACGCGGGTCTGGATGAAGTACTCGGCCGGGCACCGCTGGATCGTGAAACGCGGGGTGGACTCGGCGGCGTCGAGCAGTTCCAGGCGGGCCAGAGTCCCGCGCAGGACCCGCTGCGTGCGGGCGATGACGCGCTTGTCCTCCTCCAGGCGGGCGACGCAGTCGGTCAGGACGCGTCGCAGCACGTCGGCGCCCGGGGCGGACAGGTACTGGCGGATTTCGGCCAGGCTGAGCCCGGCCCGCCGCAGCGCGGTGATCAGCCCGAAGTCGGCCACCTGGACCGGGTCGTAAAGCTGATATCCGTTTGGCGCTGTGACGGCGGGCGACATCAGCCCGATGCCGCGGTAGTGGCGCAGCGTTTCCTTGGTCGTGCCGCTGAGACGGGCGAATTCGCCGGCTTTGAGCAGGTGGCCGGTCATCGCATCCTCCCCGAAGTCACCGAAAGGCGCCGCTTGACTGTGTGGTTACACCACAGTTTAGGGTCGGCTTTGACCGACCGCAAGACCAGCGCCGGCCGCCGGGCCGACGCGGGCCGACAGAAAGGACCAGCCTTGAACACAACCGAACGGCTCCGGCCGCACCCCGCCGGAAACCCACCCAACCCCGCGCCCGCCCGCGGCACCGTCACTGGCGCCGCGGCATCGGCGGGCGAACCGCCGCCGGGCTGGAAGGCGACCGTGGCGGTCATCTGGTCGGGGCAGGCGGTCTCCGTCTTGACCACCTACGCCGCCACTTTCGCGGCCATGTGGCATGTCACCGCCACAACCGGCTCGGCCCTGTACGTGGCGCTGGCCGGGATCGCCGCCCTGGCCCCGACGGGACTGCT
>JAIROU010000257.1 GCA_031257375.1 Bifidobacteriaceae bacterium | reverse complement strand
CTCGCACGCGCCGGACGCCGTGGTGGCGTCGGCCCGCCGGGCGGCCGCCGCCCTGCGGGTCGACGATTTGGGCGCCTACCGGGTCCATTGGCCGGTTGGGGACACTCACGAGCCGTTCGCACCGCCGGGCGCCCGCAACCCCGCGTCGCGCCCGTACATCCATGGGGAGTTCATGGCCACCTGGCGGGCGATGGAGTCGCTGGTCGACTCGGGGATCGTGCGGCACATCGGGGTGTCCAATGTGACCATCCCCAAGCTGGAGCTGATCTTGCGCGACGCGCGGATCGCGCCGGCGATCAACGAGATGGAACTGCACCCCTGCTTCCAGCAGCCGGAGCTGTTCCGGTACTGCGTCGACAGGGGCTTGGCGGTGGTGGCCTACTGCCCGATCGGCTCGCCCGCCCGCCCCGAGCGGGACCGCGCGCCGGAGGACCGCGCCGACACCGAGCACCCGGTGGTGGCGCGGATCGCGCGGGCGCACGGGATCCACCCGGCCGAGGCGTGCCTGAAGTGGGCGGCCCAGCGCGGCCAGGTCCCGATTCCGTTCTCGCTCGATCCGGCCCACCAGGCGGCCAATCTGCGGGCCGTGGAATCCGACCCGCTCACCCCCGCCGAGATGGAAGACATGAAGGCCGCCGACTGCGGCAACCGCTTGATCAAGGGCCAGGTGTTCTTGTGGGAGGGGTCCTCGGACTGGCGGGACTTGTGGGACGTCGACGGGACCATCCCCACCTGGGGGGACGCGGCCCGCCGCGCCGGGCCGCCAGCGTAAGCAACTGTGGAAGGAGCAGGCCGATGAAGGCTGCTCGTTTACCGGGCGGATTGGCGAGGCGGGCACGGGGGCGCCGACCGGGCGAGTCGGCGAGCGCGTCATCGTCCACCACATCTCGAGTTGCGGCGATGCCGCCGCCTACCAGGTGGCCGACCGCGGCGCGGACGGGAAAGCCGCTATCGTCCGAAGCGGGCCGGCCGTCCCGCGCGCCTACCCCGCAGACTGGCGCGGCGGCGGCGGCGCCCGGCGGGACCTCGGATGGTTCTAGCCCGACTTTTCCCCCTAGGCGTGTGGTGGTGGATGTTTTGCCTGGTGGTTTGGTGTTTTCGGGCGCTTGGCGTGTATTACCTAAGTGTGGTCATCGGATGGGAGCGTACCGGTCGGTGCCGTACAGGGCGAGGAGCCGCTGTTGGAGCGCCGTGGTGTCGGTGAGCACCCGTTTGGCGACCGGCCGCCCCTTGCCTTCCTTCGGGTGGACGAGGGTGACCTCCTCGACCCCGTCCAGCTCCGCGCAGATCGCCGCGTAGGACATCTCCAGGCCGGCTTGCCTGGCGCGGCGCCGCATGACGTGGGCGATCATCAGGGCGAGCACCTCGGTGAAGCAGTGGACCCTGATCTTGTCGTCGGTCCAGTGGAACATCGGCCCGAACGACACGCGCAGGGGGTCCTTCATCTGCTTGAAGGAGTCCTCGATTAGGTGTTGGGAGCGGTAGGCGGCGACCACGCGGGCGGGCTCCTGGTGGGCGCGGGGGCCGTGTTACTGGTCGGCGCGGTGGTGTGGGGGCGTGTCCGGTCGGGCCGGGAGCCGTTGCCCGCGCCGGGGCCGCCGATAGGGCCGCCGGGGCGGGCGCGGGAGGGGGGTTGAGTTGGCGGCTGGCCGGTTGAGGGCGCTGGCGGGGCCGCTGCTGGTGGCTGCGGTCGGGCTGGTGTTCGCCTGGGCGGGCGCGGCGGCGGCATCCGACGGCGTCGGGCCGGGCGGCCAGGACGGCACCCGGCTGGTGCTCCGGGTCGAGCCGACCGGCCGGGAGACCGAGGACGCCGAGACCGAAAACCCCGAACCCAGCGGCGGCCGGACAACCGGGACCGGGCCGCCGGGCCGGTTCGGGCCGGGCACCGTCCTGGGCTGAAGAGCCGTCGCCGGACGGCGACCTCCCGTCCGGCCCGGCCTCGCACGCCATCGCCGGAGGCCCCGCCGGGCGCCCGCGACATCGGCGTGCGGTTGGCCGCCCGAAGGACCGGCGCGCAAGAAGGCCGCTCGACAGCGGATTTCGTGCCACATATGCTGGATGTGTGACGGTTTCCGATGCGCTGGCAGGGTCCGAGCCGGTGTTGCTCCGCTACCGGGATCTGCCTGCGGCCGGGTGGACGCGGCACGCGCTGGAACGGGCAGCCGCCCGCGGCGAGTATGAGCGCGTCGCGCCAGGAGCCTTCTTGCGGACCGCCGGCGCCGACGACACGACCGCCGCTTGGATGGCTATCGCGACCCGGCGCCCCGAAGCCACATTGTGTTTGTTGAGCGCGGCCGCTTTGCATGACCTGAGCGACGAGATGCCCCGCTCCAGCGACATCGCCGTCCCCCGTGGAACGCACCCCGTCAAGGTTGTCCACGCGCCTATCGCGTGGCACCGGTTCAACCCGGCCACGTTCAACCTCGGGCGCGAGCGCCGCGACCTGGGCCACGGCATCGCCATCGGCCTGTACTCGCCCGAGCGCACCGTGATCGACCTGTTCGCGATGCGCCACGAAACCGGCGCCGACCTGGCCATCGAGGCGCTGAAACGCTGGTTGCGCGGGCGTGGCCACTCCCCGGCGCGGCTGCTGGAAGCGGCCAAGCCGTTCCCCAAGGCCCGCCCAGCCATCCTGTCGGCGTTGGAGGTCCTGTTGTGACACCCGCGCCATCCCGCGGCACGCCCGAAGGCGACGCCACCCTTGCGATCCGGAGTCTGGCCCGCGCCACCGGCCAGGATGTCCAAGACCTGATGACGGTCTACGCCCTCGAAGGGTTCTTGACCCGCCTCGGGAACTCGGCGCACCGCGCGGACTTCGTTCTCAAAGGCGGCGTTTTGCTCGCCGCGTTCGCCGCCCGCCGCCCCACCAAAGACATCGATCTGCAGGCAACAGGCCTGGCGAATGAGCCGGAGGCGGTGGCCGCCCGCATGGCCGCCATCGCGGGCATCGCAGTAGCTGACGGACTCCACTTCGACCCGGACTCGATCACGGCGTCCATCATCCGCGACGAGGACGAATACGCGGGCATCCGGGTCTCGTTGCTCGCCCATCTGGGCGCCGCTACCCCCTCACGATGGTTCTCGGAGAGAAGATCGTCACGGCCATCGATCGCGGCCCATCCAACACCCGGTGGCGCGACTTCGCCGACATATGCACACTGACCGGAGCCAGAGCCGTTCAAGCCGACGAGCTGATGACCTCCATTCAGACTATCGCCTCGTACCGCAGTGTCGCGCTCGCTCCGTTGCTCCCAACGCTGGAGCACATGACCGATCGCTCCCAGCCCAAGTGGGCGGTCTGGAGAGCCCGGACGGGCAGGACCTCCCTGCCCGAGCGGCTGGCCGACGTTGTGCGCGCGCTCTCGGGATTCACCGACCCCGTCATCACTGGCCAGGCCAAGAACAAGACGTGGAACCCGACTGTGAACGAATGGCAGTGATCCCGCTCGACAACCAGGTTTCCAGATGGGGCCTTGGCGGCAAGGGCGCGACCGTCTTGCGGACTTCGGCGTGATCCATTCGAAGCCGGTGCCGCGCACCCGATGGCCCCAGATCTGCTGTCCCGACGTAGTACGATGCATGACGTGACGCTACCGACCAGCCTCCGATTGCCCGAAGAGATTGACCGAGCCTTGGAATCATTAGCGCGGCGCACCACGGCGTCCAAGACCTCGTTGATTGTTGGGGCCGTTCGCGAATGGCTCGCGCTTCAGGCCCACCCGCTGATCCGCTTCGTGTCCACGGTGACCGGCGAGCGGCGCGCGGCTCTGCTCGCCGGGCCGCAAGTCTGGACCGTGGCGGAGGCCTGGCTTCAGCATGAAGGTGACGAACGCAAAGTCGAGGTGGTGGCGGACTCGGTGGGACTGGGCGTGGAGGATGTGGAGGCGGCGCTGGCGTACTGGGCCGACTACCGGGCGGAGATCGACGGCATCTTGGAGCGGCATCGGGAGGAGCAAGATGAAGCGCTCGCCGCCTGGACCCGGCGCCAAGCGTTGCTCAGCGCGAGGTAGAGGTCATCGTGGCGTTCCTGCTGGACGAGCACTATCCTCCCCGGCTGGCGGAACTATTGGCGGCGCGAGGGGTGAACGCGGTCACGTTGACCCATGACCGCCCCTCGCTGCGCGGACGCCCAGATGACGAGGTGCTCCGGCGAGCGCGCAGCGAGGGTCTGGTCGTAGTGACGGAGGACGTGACCACGTTCATGGCGGCGGTGGCGTTGGTGCCAGACCACCGGGGCGTGGTCTTGTGCCACCAGCGGCGCTACCCGAGGACCCCGTCTGGCCTTCCCCGGCTAGCCGACGCGCTGACAGCGTTGACCCGCGATCCACCGGGCGGCTTCGGGACAGGGCCGCTGATGTGGTGGTTGTGAGCCCTAC
>JAIROU010000155.1 GCA_031257375.1 Bifidobacteriaceae bacterium | reverse complement strand
CCGCGCCAGCCGCCGGGGTCAGCCGCCAGCAGGCGGGCGCGACCGGCGGTATCCGCCGCCCAGCAGGACTATGCCCAGGGCCGCGATCAGCACGCCCGATTGGACGGCGGCCATCTCCCGCTGGGTGTCCCCCAGGACCGACAGGAGCGACATCACCAGGGCGCTGAAACCGAGTTGGACGGTGCCGATCAAGGCGCTGGCGGCGCCGGCGGCCTCGCCGTGGCGGGACAGGGCCAGGGCCGAGGAGTTGGCCGGGACCAGGCCGTTCATGAACAGCATGGCGCCGATCCCGCCGATCATCCCCCACAGGCCGAACCAGTCGGTGAAGGACACGGCCAGCCCGGTCAGGGCGAAGCCGAGTTCCACCGGCAGCGCCGCCAGCAGCAGCGTCTTCGGTTTGAAGCGGTAGACCAGGGCGGCGTTGACCTGGGCGCCAGCCACCATGAAGACCCCGCACAAGGCGAAGATCAGCGAGAAGACGGCGGCCGACTGGTGGAACTGGCCGCGGATCAGGAAGGGCGAGGAGATGACCCAGGCCATCACGGCCGACTGGGCCAGGCCGGGAATCAGCCCGTAGCCCATGAAGCGGCGGTCTTTGAGCAGCCGCCAGTAGGCGCCAAAAGCCGGACCCAGGCCGGAGGCGGCCCGTTTGACCTCGTCGGTGCGGGTGTCCGGGACCCGCAGCCAGACGAACGCGCCCAGCCCCAGGCCGACCACCGCCAGGAAGACGAAGGCGTAGCGCCAGGTGCCGAGCCCGGCCAGGGCCGTCCCGATGGTCGGGGCGAACAGCGGCGCCACCCCGATCACCAGCATCAGCTGCGACAGCAGCTTGGCCGCCTGCGACCCGGAGCGCAGGTCGCGGATGATCGCCATGGCCACCACCCCGGCCGAGGCGTTGCCGATCCCCTGGCAGAACCGCAGCCCGATCAGCAGGCCGATCGAGGGCGTGAAGATGATCGCCAACGACGCCGCCACATGCAGCGCCAGCCCGGCCAGCACCGGCTGGCGACGGCCGTAACGGTCCGACAGCGGCCCGATCAGCAGTTGCCCGGTCGCCCCGCCCAGCATGGTCGAGGTGATGGTGGCCTGCACCCATTCGCGCGAAGTGCCCAGGTCCGCGATCACCTCCGGCAGCGACGGCAGGTAGATGTCCCCGGCCACCGACGCCAGCCCGGTCATCGACCCGAGCAGGATGACCAGCCCGGCCTGGGTCCTGGGCAGGGCTGGTCGGGGCACCCACCAAGACTAGACCCACCCCCGCCGCGCGGGCCTCAGCGCCTCAATGGCCGGCCTCGCGCCAGGACTCGCCAGCCCCGATCGAGACGGTCAGCGGCACCTTCAACTGGGCGGCGGCGGCCATCTCGCGGCGCAGGATGGCCTCGACCGCCGCCGACTCGCCCTGCGCCACCTCGGCCATCAATTCGTCGTGGACCTGCAAGATCACCCGCGACTTCAGCCCCTCGTCCCGCAAGGCCCGGTCGACCTTGAGCATGGCGACCTTGATGATGTCGGCGGCGCTGCCCTGGATGGGCGCGTTCAGGGCCATCCGCTCGGCCATCTCGCGACGCTGCCGGTTGGGGCTGCCCAGGTCCGGCAGGTAGCGCCGCCGCCCCAGGATGGTTTGCGTGAACCCGTCCCGCCGGGCCTGCTCGACCACCCGCTCGAGGTAGTCGCGGATGCCCCCGAAACGGGCGAAGTAGTCGTTCCGCAGCGCCTCGGCCTCGCTTTGCCCGATGCCGAGTTGCCGGGACAGCCCGTAGGCGCTCAGCCCGTAGGCCAAGCCGTAGCTCATGGCCTTGATGCGCGACCGCTGCTCAGAGGTGACCTGCTCGGCCGGGGTGGCGAAAACCCGCGCCGCGACCGTGCGGTGCAGGTCCTCGCCCTCGCCCAGGGCGGCGATCAGGTCCTCGTCGCCGCTCAGGTCGGCCATGATGCGCATCTCGATCTGCGAGTAGTCGGCCGTCATCAGTTCGGCGTAGCCGGACCCGACCACGAAGCAATGCCGGATCTGCCGTCCCACCTGGCTGCGGGCGGGGATGTTCTGCAGGTTCGGCTCCGAACTCGACAGCCGCCCGGTGGCGGCCACGGCCTGGCCGAAGGTGGTGTGGATGCGGCCGTCGTCCTGGACCGAGGCGGCCAGCGAATCGACCATCTGGCGCAGTTTGATGGCGTCGCGGTGGGCCAGCAGGTGCTCCAAGAACGGGTGCTCGGTCCGTTTGAACAGGTCGGCCAGCGATTCGGCGTCGGTCGAGTAGCCGGTCTTGGTCCGCCGCGTCTTGGGCATGCCCAGATCGGTGAACAACACCTCCTGGAGGGCCTTGGGGCTGGCCAGGTTGACCTGGCGGCCGCCCAGGGCGGCGACGGCGTCGCGCTCGGCCAGTTCCACCCGGCCGGCCAGTTCTTGGCGGACGGCCGCCAGGCGCTCCTGGTCGACCCCCACCCCGGCCCGCTCCATCAGGGCCAGGACCTTGGTCAGCGGCTGCTCCAACTCGACCAGCAGAGCGGTCGCCCCGCGCTCCTCCAACTCCCGCCGGAGCGGTTCGACCAGCCGGGCGGTGGCCACCCCGCGGGCGGCCTGCTCCAACCCGGCCGGGCCGTCGCCCAGGTCCAACATGCCCTGCCCGGCCCGTTCGGCCTCGGCCAGGCGACCGCCCCCGAAGCGCTCGACCAGGCCGGCCAGGTCGTAGCCGCGCTGGTCCGGCCAGATCAGATAGGCCGCCAACTGGGTGTCGAAACCGACCCCGGCCAATTCGAAGCCGCTGCCGTGGAGCTCCTGCATGGCCGTCTTGGCGTCGTGGACCGCCTTGACGACCCCGGGGTCGCGCAGCCAGCCGGCCAGGGCGGCGTCGTCGCGCGGGTCGAGCGCGGCCGCCTCGAGCGCCGCCACCCGCCCGTCCGCGAAGCCGACGATGACGCTCCAAGCCTCGCCGCCGCCCGGGATGGTCCGCCCGGTCACCGCCAGGCCGGCCGTCTGGCCCGGGCGCGAGGCCAGGAAGGCGCCCAACTCCCCGGCGCCCAAGGCGACCGGTCGGACGGACTCCACCGGTCCCGCCGGCGCCGGCCCGGCGGCATCGGCGGCCCACACCCCCGACTCCAGCAACCGCTGCTTTATCTGGCCGAACTGGAGGGAGGCGAACAGCAGGTCGAGTTCGGCCCGGTTGGGCGCGCCCAGCCTGAGCCCGGACGGGTCGCAACCGAGCTTGAGGTCGCGCCGCAACTCGCCGAGGCGCCGGTTGAGCTTGACCTGGTCCAAGCAGGTCCGCAGGTTCTCCCCGGCCACGCCCTTGATCTGGTCGGCTTGGGCGGCGATCGCGTCGAGCGAGCCGTACTGGTTGATCCACTTGGCGGCTGTCACCTTGCCCACTTTGGGCACCCCGGGCAGGTTGTCGGACTGCTCCCCGACCAGCGCGGCCAGGTCTGGGTAGAGCGCCGGGGGGACGTTGTAGCGGGCCTCGACCTCGGCCGGGGTGATCTCGGCCATCTCGGAGGTCGATCCCCGGCCCTGCGGGTACAGCACCGACACCGAGTCGGTGACCAGTTGGAAGGTGTCGCGGTCGCCCGACATGATCAGGACTTTCATGCCGGCCTGGGCGGCCTCGGCGGCCAACGTGGCGACCACGTCATCGGCCTCGACCTCCGGCTCCTCGAAACAGCGGATGCCGAGCGCCGCCAAGACCTCCTGGATCAGCGGCACCTGGCCTTTGAACTCCTCCGGCGTCTCGGCCCTCCCGGCCTTGTACTCGGGGTACAGCTCGGTCCGAAACGAGTGCCGCGAAACGTCGAAGGCCGCCGCCGCGTGCGTCGGCCGATGCTTCTTCAACTGGCTGGCCAGCATGTTGACGAAGCCGTAAACCGCGCCCACGGGCTCGCCAGTGGTGGTGGTGAAGTCGGCCTCGCGCAGGGCGTAGAAGGCGCGGAAAGCCAGCGAATGTCCGTCTATCAGCAGCAGCGTGTCGGTCACCGCTCTAGGTTACGGGTCCCGGCCGCCGCCGCCGGACGCCCGGCCCGCCCCGGCTCACTTTCCCTCGCCCGATGCCGCCCGCCGCCGCCCGCCCACCGCGCGGGACGGGCTATTCGCCCATTTGGGCGATCACCGCGTCGGCCACTTCGCGCATGGTCAGGCGCCGGTTCATCGACGTCTTCTGGATCCAGCGGAACGCCTCGGGCTCGTCCAGGTCCATCTTCTGCATCAGCAGGCCCTTGGCCCGTTCCACGCGCTTGCGGGTCTCCAGGCGTTCTTCCATGTTGGAGACCTCGTCCTCGAGGGACAGGATCTCGTCGTGGCGGGCGATCGCGATCTCGATGGCGGGCAGCAGGTCGGCGTCGGTGAAAGGTTTGACCACGAAGGCCATCGCGCCGACGTCTTTGGCCCGCTCGACCAGCTCCCGCTGGGAGAACGCGGTCAGCATCACCACCGGCGCCAGCCGCTCCTGGCCGATCTTCTCGGCCGCCGTCAGCCCGTCCATGACGGGCATCTTGATGTCCATCACCACCACGTCCGGCCGCAGTTCCTGGGCCAGTTTGACGGCCTCCTCGCCGTTGGCGGCCTCGCCCACCACGTCGAACCCGGCCTCGCGGAGAATTTCGACCGCGTCCAACCGGATCAAAGCCTCGTCTTCGGCCACCACCACCCGGCGCGCGACCACATCAGTTGCCTTCTCATCACTCACAGCATGTAGCCTAGTGTCCCGGACGCGCTCGCCGCGCCCGATCCGCCCTGGTGGCCCAACTGGCAGAGGCAGTCGGCTCAAACCCGGCACGGTGTGGGTTCGAATCCCACCCAGGGCACAACCCCAGGACACGCCGCGCCCCGCCGCCGGGTCGGCGCGCGGTCAGCCCAGCCGGAAGCGGGCCAGCAGCGCCGCCGCGTCGGCCTTCGGGACGGTGGACCCGGCGAAGGCCGCCGCGTCGCGGGTCACGATCCAGTCCGCGCCCGCGGCCTCAGCGCCGGCTCGGATCAGCCCGTCCTCGAAATCCGGCTCGCCGGACGCCAGCGCCGCCGCGCAAGTGTCGGCGTCCACCGGCAAAATGGTCATGACCTCACTCAACGCGGCGACCGCGCGGCGGGCGCTGGATTCGTTGGCGGCTCGTGTCAGCAAGTAGTACACGTCCTTCAGCGACGTGGCCACCAGGCACAGCTCGTCGTCCGATGCCACCAAGGCCGTCAACAGGTCCACGGCGTCCCGGTGCGCGGGACGAGCGCTGTCGAGGTAGTCGACGGCCACGTCGGTGTCGAGCACGACCCGCTGAACCGGGCGACGTCTAGGCATGGCGCCGCCGAATCTCGTCTCCGAGCACGCGCTCGGCGTCCTCGTCGGCCGCGATCAGGGCCGAGTGCGAGATCCCGGCCACGGATCGCAGGGCGGCCAGCCGCCCTTCACGGACGGCCGCCTCGGCGGCCCGGTCCGGTCGCAGGAAGTCGGGCAGTTCGCGGGTCGCGGCGATGTGCTCGTAGAGCGCCCGGATCGCCTCGGAGGGGGTCTTCGAATGGGCGGCCAGCACCTTCTCGGCGCGCCGCTTCACATCTTCGCCAACTCGTCCATTCACCAAGGTCATGCCCATCGACAACCTCCATCTTACGGTAAGACACCAGCTTATCAGGTCGCGACTCGTCCGAAACCGGTCTCGCCTTGCCCGGCCTGTCCGGCCAGCCCGGCCCGAATAGACTGATCGCCGGGGGCCGACCACACCATCAGTCCGTTCGCCCGCGAGGTCGGGCGGCGGTTGGCGGCGACCGGGCGCGAGGTCATCATCTCGACCGGCCGGAGCCGCGCCAACGCCCGGCGCCGGGCCCAGGAACTGGCCACCGACAGCCCCTTCATCAGCGCGAACGGGGCCGTCGTGGCGGACCGCTCGGGCCGGGCGCCGCGGTGGGTGATCGAACTCGAGCCGGCCTTGGTCGAGCACTGTCTGACCTTGGCCGACCAGTCCGGCCTCGAAGCCATGATCTGGACCGCCGACGAGTTGATCGCCGCCGGTCCCGGCCTGGTCACCGAGTTGATGGACCTGGCCGCCGAGCACCCGGTCGAACTGCGCCCGCGCTCCCGGTGGCCGACCGGCGGCGCCATCAAAGCCCTGATGGCGGCCCCGCCGGAGGTCCTGGACGGCCTCGACCTGGGACCATACCCCCTGATCCAGCGGTCGCTGTCGCACTTCATCGAGGTCACCGCGCCCGGCGCGCGCAAGGATCTGGCCCTGGTCCGCCTGCTGGACCGGCTCGGCATCGACCCCGGCCGGACGGTCGTCTTCGGGGACGCCGAGACGACCTGGCCTCGCTGCGCCTGGCCGGGCTCGGGGTGGCCCCGGCGGGCGCGGCGGCGGCGGTCCGCCAGGCGGCCGACCTCGTCACCGGCCACCACACGGACGATGCCGTGGCCCGCTTCCTGCTCGAAGGTTTCGCCCTGGGACCGCTCCAGGGGCGCTGACTCAGGCGGCGGCGCCAGCCGCGCCGACGCCGTAGGCGGCCAGTTCGGCCGCCAGCCGGTCGTGCGCGGCCGGGCTGGCCGGGACCAGCGGCAGCCGGGGACGGCCGACGCCGAAGCCCATTATGTTCAGGGCCTCTTTCACCGGGATCGGGTTGACCTCGCAGAACAGCGCCTTGATCAGCGGCAGCATCTTCAGCTGGGCGGCCCGCGCGCCGGCGGTGTCGCCGGCCGCCCACTTGGCCACCAGGCCGTGCGTGTCGCCGGGGATGACGTTCGAGACCACCGAGATGACGCCGATGCCGCCCCAGGCCAGGAGCGTCAGCACATTGGGGTCCTCGCCGGTGTAGAAGGCGAAGTCGGGGGCGCACAGGTTGACGCACTCGCCCAGTTGGTCGGTGTTGCACTCTTTGACGCCGACGATGTTGTCAATCCGGGACAGCTCGCCCAGGGTCGGCGGGTCGATGTTCATCGACGTCCGCCCGGGCACGTTGTACAAGATGATCGGCAGGCCCACGGCCCCGGCGATCCCGGCGTAGTGGGCGATCAGCCCGGCCTGGGTGGTCTTGTTGTAGTAGGGCGTGACCGAGAGCAGCGCGTCCGCGCCGACGCCTTCGAGCCGCTTGGACTGCTCGACGGCGTGGCGGTGGTCGTTGGAGCCGGCCCCGGCGATGACGGGGACGCGGCCGTCGACCATCCGCACCGCCCGCGCCACCACGTCGACGTGCTCGTCCATCGTCATGGTCGAGGCCTCGCCGGTGGTCCCGCAGATCACCAGGGCGTCTATGCCGCCGGCGATCTGGAACTCGATGAGCTTGGCCAGCGAGTCGTAATCGACTCCTTGATCGTTGAACGGCGTCACCAACGCGGTACACGCGCCGCGGAAGACTGGTTCCCTCATCGAATCCTCCCCAAACCGGCCCTGTTCAGCGCCCTCCGGCTGGCGGGCGCGCGCTCCAGCCTACTACCGGCGCCGCCCGCCCCACCGGCGCCCCGGCGCGGAGCCCAGATCCGAGCCCGGCCGCCCGCAACGACCTTGAGGTCGTTTTGTCCAAGGCACCCGCAAGGCGCACACAAGGCCGCCCACAAGGCGCCCGCAAGGCGCGCAACGACCTTCAGGTCGTTTTGTCCAAGGGTTGTGCGAAACGCTCACCCGAATGGCCGATATCCGACCCCGCATTGGACACCTGGGGCTGGGACCATTGAGCCATGAGGAACTATGATGTCGCCCTGATCGGTTTCGGCGGCGTGGGCCGCGCCCTGGCCGAGATCATCCACGCCGACGGCGACCGCTTGGCCGGCCAACTGGGCTTCACCCTGCGGGTGACGGCCATCACCGATTTGCGGTTCGGCACGCTGGTCGACCCCGACGGCGTGGACCTGCCGGCCGTCTTCGCCATGGCGCCGGGTGAGACGTTCGCCGCCTTCCCCGGCGGCTCCGAGGCCGTCTCCAACCAGGATGTCATCCGCACCGCGCCGGCCGACGTCATCGCCGAGGCGACCTTCACCAACCCGGCTGACGGCGAACCGGCCCTGTCCCACATCCGCTGGGCGCTGGAGTCCGGCAAATCGGCCTGCACCACCAACAAGGGCCCGGTCGCCTTCGCGGCGGCCGAGCTGAAGGCCCTGGCCAAGGCCAACGGCGTGCACTTCGGCTACGAGGGCGCGGTGATGAGCGGGACGCCGGTCATCTCCCTGGCGCACGGCCCCCTGGCCGGGGTCGGCATCACCGGTTTCGAGGGGATCTTGAACGGGACTTCGAATTACCCATAGTTCCCGCTCCTGTTTCCTGCCACAGCCGGTTCGGCGGCCGGTTCGGGTCGCATTGAGCCCGGGCGGCCCGCCTGCCTGCGGCGACACGCCGACCGAGTTCCCTTTTTCG
>JAIROU010000139.1 GCA_031257375.1 Bifidobacteriaceae bacterium | reverse complement strand
TTTGGCATGGCCGAGGTGCAGGTAGCCGTTGGGCTCCGGCGGGAAGCGGGTCTGGACCCGGCCGGAAAAAGTGCCTTTGGCGTTGTCTGCGCGGACGGCATCGGCGATGAAATCCCCGGCGCCCGAGGTGCCTGCGATGGTCATCGGCCCAACGTACCACGCGCCCACCTCGTCGGCGGGGTGGCGGCGCCGCAACCGTCCCCGCTGGTCGCCGCGATGCTCCCCGGCGTCTCCGCCCGGGCGCCTCCAAGGCCACGGATTGGCCTGGGCGCGCCCCGGCGCCTTCTGCGCCTGTCCGCGCCAATTTGAGCGCCTTGGCCATGGTGGCGGCCCCGGTCGCTGGTGGGTGACCGGCGTTCGGCCGGTTTGAAGAGATGCGGCCGAGACCAACACCGATGTTGCCGGTTGTCGCGCCGACCCCAACACTCCGTGCGGGCTGTCGGGCCGGCGCATGTGGTCAGCCCTCCAACCGATCGGGGAACTCGGTGACAACCAAACGGCCGCCCGGAGCGAACCGGTTGAGACCGTCAGAGGATCCCTCCACCCCGATCACCGCCACTTGGCCACCGCCGCCCAAGCCGCCAACCGGTTCCTCGCCAACGGTGGCGCACCGCCGGCGCGGACCGGCCCACCCGGACTTACGGGACTCGTGGTCCCGCGACCGCGACGATCGGCGTTTGGGTAGCGTTGGGCGTCATCGGGGGTGTGCCTTCCCGGCCGGCGGCTGGTCCCGCCGGTCTGATCGAAACTGAGGTCTTGAACTACTGGATCACTGCGGGCCTGCTGGGCACAAGCGCGGAGGGCGCACGACCGGTGCCGCAGTCGCTGCCTGCCGCAACGGCGTGCAGGCTCGTGGAACGCCAGGTGAGACACGGTGTTGCTCTGGGAGAGACCGGGACGGATGACGATCTCAACTGAGGCGGTCCAATCACCGGGACGCTAACCAAGACCGAGCCGGAAGGCCGCCACCGTCGCAACCAGGCCGCCGACCACAGTAACGATGAGCATGGCCGTGTGGTCACGCCAGGTTCTCCGCAGCCAGCTTCCGGAGTTGTCTGCGATTGCCTGTGTGGTTCGGGCGTGGGTGTGGTCTCCAGCGTTGCGGCGGTTTATCTGCGCGAACACGTCGTCCGCGAGCAATGGGTTGTGGAATCGCTCGAACATGCTCCGGCCTTTGCGGAGTTGCCCGATTGCCAGCCCCCGCGCGAGCTTCAGCACCTCCGGCTCGGCGAGCAAAGTGGTCAGGTCTTGGGCCTCCTTGAAATGAAGGGACCAGACCGGCCCCGTTGTCCTGTACTTGGCTTTCACTACGGCAATCTTCCGTGAACCCAAGAGCCAAAGCAGCCGCCGGGGCCTCCGTGGCCCGATCCGGGGCCGTTTGCCGTACGAGACGTTGATGAATCCCCATTGCCGCCAGGTCGCGGCTCGCCTGCCCCTGGCCTCTCCCAAGACCAACAGTTCAACGTTGTTGACGCTGACAGCGGAGAGCCGCCGAGTCCAGGCCAGGTGGTTGGTGGATGGTAGCGCGGTAGCCACCCAGAACTTCCCCTCGGTTTGGCGCGGGTATGGCAGCACTGCTGAGACGTAGCTAGCGAGGCAGGCGCGCACGTCGTCATACATTGGATGCTGGCTCAATTTGTGGAAGCGCGAAGCGGCGCGATCCGACACCTGACGCCTATCCTGGGCAGGACCCACGACCGTTGTGTCGGCTGTCCAAGTGGAGTCCGGGCCCGCAGTCAACCATTCCTCCTGTTTCGCTCGGTCTACCACCAGATCAAGCGGAACGGAATGGTCTGTCAGTCCGGTCAGCAAGATGTTGCGCAAGCGGGCGCCGTTTCGTTCGAGCGCCCGGACCACCTTCTGCTCGAGCCCGTCTAGTTGATCCCGCCTGCAGTGCGCGAACCGGATCGCCGTGATCTGCCCCGGTTGGTGGCGCCGGTGGGCGGCGAACCGGCCCACCAAATCGACAGTCTGACCGGCGTACAGGGAGCCGTCATCGAACTCGAGCACGTAGATGCCGCACCGGTCGAAAGCCGGGTCCAACACCGCCGCTAGAGATGCGTCGGCGGGCAGATCATAGCGCGTGAACTGCAGAGGCTTCGGCACGCCGCCATCGTATCGGCCTTGCCCGCGCAAACGAGACTTGATCGTGAGGATGCCGTCGTAGCCAGGCCGCACGAGGTCTACTCAGCGTTCATTGTCGAGACGCCGCTGCCGCCGGGAGTTCAGGCTGATGGGGAGTTGTCCGGCTATTGTTAGCCGCGTGGGCTTTCTTGATCCCGTGGACGCGCCGCCAGCCACCAGTTGGACTGAAGAAACGCCGACGGTGTTGGCCCCGTCGTTATGGGCAGAGCGGCGTCCAACTGCGGAAACCTTGGCTTCCCTGCCGCTGCCCAAGGGACGGGCAATTCGCGGGGCTGACGGCAAGCTGCTTGGTTGGGAGTCGACAGGGCGGGAGCACAGTGGTCAAGACCTGGCGGAGTTGTGGCTGTTCTGCGCGAGAGAGTTCCCCCGTACGGGCTTGTGGCCAATCTGCGACGCGGATGACTTGAGGCCTCGGCGCAGCTGGGAATCGGCCGCAGACGACCCAAGCTCATATTGGCGCGGCCCATACACCGTGCCCCGCGACATGTATGACTTCGACAACCAACCCGACAGGGAGGAGTTTTGCCGGTGGTCGCGCTGGGACAGCGGGGAAGACCTGCGGGACTACGGGCTGACAGACACCAGCCTCACCCTGGCCACGGGTCCGCCCATGCCCGCAGACATTCTCAGCCGTCTGGCGGTACCGGCGCAACCGGAACGGCTCAGTCTCCTAGCATGCCGACGCCCCGCAGATGCCGTGTTCATCCTGGACTTCGGCGTGGCGAATGACGATGCCCCGCCAGGGCTGTTCGCAGGGGTCTTGCGCTCGTGGGAAGCCCGGTTCGGGGCGGTCCCAGTGATGTTGACCGTCGCATGGACTGCGTTTCAGGTATTGTCGCCACCTGTTGACGCAATGGACGTTGATCGCCTCGCCGGTGAGGTCATCACATTCGCGGAGGACAGCGCCGCCCAGGGTGGCTTCTACGTCCGGCACCCCGACCATCGAGCAGGGGTCCGGGAATTGGTCCAGTCCCGAGAATGGCTAATCTGGTGGGATTGAGCGGGCTGAGCAGCGGCGCGGGATCCAGCCACCATTCCGCCTGTGCCGGCGTGAAGAAGCGGGATCAAGTTGGCTGGCGTTCCATGCTCTTAGCCCACGATCCATCGCGTTGCGGATGGCCACCTCGACCAAGGCGGTCGTCTCATAGGCGGCCCCGGACAAGAGCAAGTTGAAATGACAGCAGGAGAGGGCTTGCGAGGGGTCACCGTTGGCCCTGGCCAGGCTCGTTGTTCGGGGTCAACCGCAGCGGATGGTTTTGAGCGGCTCGGGTGGTCGCTTCGCCGATGATCTCCGGGTCGAGCTTGGTGGCGAACCGCCAGCCCGTCGTCACCCTGACCGCCCCGGCGTGCGGGTTCCAACGCCGCCAGGGCGCGTTTGCCGCCGACAATCTGGACCATCGCCTGACCCAACTGGTCCACCTGATCGAGGGGGGCACGTCATCGTGCCGCGACAGCGCTTGCCTGACCGAACCTGCGGCGATGCGCCCGGCCCAAGCGGCGGCATCGTGACCGTGAAGGCTGGTGGCGCGCTGGCGCCATATTGCTGTCGGTTCGGCCAAGGAGCGGACCTGCTTGTCGGGCCGGGCCACCGGGGTGGCTTGTTGGCGCAGGCGCCTTCGACGCCCGGCGTCCAGTAGACTGGCCAGCCATGGGCAAGCGGCTGGTCTCCCGCCGGTCATGGCGTCCGGGGGCGCTGTTCGCGGAGCACGCGATCCGGCCTGACTTCATCGACAACTGGGCCACCAGGCTGCGGGACGCCGACAGCCGCTCGGCGCGCGCCTGGGCCGAGGCCGTCTTCACAGTCCAGTTCCGACCGGTTCTGCTCCTGATGAGGTTGCGCAACGCCCTGGTCAAGCCGATGGCGCTGTTCGGCCGGGCGCCGGCCCCGGCCGACCTGTCGAGGGGCATGCGGCCATTCACCACGCTGGCGGCCGGCGACGGCGAAGTCGTCTTGGGCGAGGACGACTCGCATCTGGACTTCCGGGTCGATCTGCAAGTCCATCCGCGTTTCGTGTCCGTCGCCACAGTGGTGGAGATCCACAATCGGCTCGGGCGGCTCTATTGGTCGGTCGTCCGCTGGTTCCACCCGGCGATCGTCCGCGCCATGCTGCGCCGCGCGCCGACCGTCGCAGATCCGCAAGGGTGAGGCGCTCCGGGACCGTGTTCGCGGATCGGTGGTCTACCTCGGACGTCAAAGCTGGGAAGCCCGAAGAATGGCCGCAAGTGGCGCGCGACGATCCCAAACGGCCCTCCCCGGCCAACCGCGCCCAAGGCCGAGGGCGCGTGTCAGCGCACGTTTCAGCGGCGGCCGAGGCGCGGCATCGGGAACGACGCCAAGCTTTCAAAGCGGCGGCCGAGCGGTCGGCCCGGCGGCGGCCCCGGAAGGCGGTTGACCGCCCGGGGGCCGGTGCCGAGGGGTCGGCTTGGTCCCGGTCCCGGCGCCGCGGGGCCGCAGACCGCGCGGGGGTGTCCGATGCCGAGTGGCGGGGTTCGGAGTCGGCTTGCCGGACCTCAAACGCGACGGCTTGAGGCGCGCCGGAGCCACCTGGTTGGCGGACTCCGGCGTGCCGTCGCACGTCCTCCAGCAGATCCTCGGGCATGAGGCGATCGAGACGACCCGGGGCCACATCCACCCGGACCACCGGCACTTGGTCGGCGATACCCAACTCGTTGCGCAAGACGCCCGTGGCCGGGTCGGTGTAGATCGAGTCGGGGTCGTGGTATCGGTATTCGTCGGTCACGCGAGGTCCTGAACCAAGCCTGGCAACTGAGTCAGGGCGACCTCGCCGGGGAGATAAGAACGCAGGAGGCGGACCATGGCCGCGGTAGGCGTGAACCCCTCGAACACAGCCGAGCCGAGACCATTGGCGGCGGCGTCGAGCGTTGCCCGGTCCGGGAACTCAATGCCCATGATGGTCAGGTTGGCGGTGTCCACATTGATCGGCGTGAACGCCATGTTCGATCCTCCCATCGCTAGCGTCCCGGGGGTGTGAACGCTGCGGCAAGGGCTGTCTGGTCCTGCCGTCAGCGCGACTATCTTGCCGAGCCGAAAGGCTGCGCGAGCGCGCGGTGGCCGGTGACGTGCTAGTCGATCGTGATCAACCCCACGTTCGAGAGAGCGTGCCCTGACGGCCCCCGGCGACGGGGCCGCTTTTTCTGGGTTGTCACCCCAATGGCGCTGGCGGCGCCGTCGATGCGACCCACCCCCAGCGCGACCGACACGTCCGCGTTCCACGACACGGTCGAAACGGTCGCAGGCTTAAACAACCTGCAAACGGTCGGGTTGGCGGGATTTGAACCCACGACCCCCTGGCCGAGTCACGTCCTTTCCGGATGACTCCAGTTGGCTGCGGTCAGTTCTCGTTCCCTGGTTTGGCCAGGGAGAACGGTTGATCTCCGGTTGCCATTGTATCGGGTCGTTCCCGGTCGGTGCCGGTTGATTCCGCTGGGTAAACGCTGGGGTCGGTGCCTGCGGCGCCCGGTCCAGAGACTGTCGTATCCCTGCGACATACTGGTGTTACGCCACTGGGAGTGGTGATCCGCCAGATTCCTGCTACGCGTAGCAGGAATCTGCCAGCACGAGGAGGGTCATGTCCGACATTCAGAGCGTCGCCAAGGGTGAACAAGCGCTGGGAGATGACGGCTTGTATGAAGCCGCTGCCCGCATCATCGAAGACACCAGGGCGGCGATCGCCTACCACGCAAACGTAGTGTCGGTGGTGTCGAACTGGCGGATCGGGGCGCTGATCCACGTCGAGACTTTGCACAGAGGCCGCGGCGACTATGGCGAGCAGATTCTGGCTACGCTGTCGCAGAAATTGATGGCTCGGTATGGGCGAGGCTACGACGAATCCTCTCTCAACCGGATGGTCAAGTTCGCCAAGGAGTTCCCGGAAGGCGTCGTGAGGTCGCTGCCGCCGGTTGTGAGTTGGTCACACGTTAAGGAACTGCTGCCCCTGAAATCGGCCGAGATTCGGGTGTTCTATGTGGAGGAAATCGGGGCGAAGAACCTCTCCGTCCGTGACCTGCGGGAAGCCATCGGGCGCAAGGACTACGAACGCCGGGAGATCGCCAACGCCCAAGTGCCGCAAGGCTCGGCCGTCCCCGCCGACGTCTTCAAGGACCCCGTTTTCCTGGACGCTCTTGGCCTGTCAGGGAGCTACCTAGAAGCAGACCTGGAGCAGGCGGTCCTCCATGACTTGGAACACTTCTTGCTGGAGGTTGGCCGCGGGCTCACGTTCGTGCGCCGCCAAGTTCGCATGCCAATGGGGACTCGTGACTACCACCTCGACCTGTTGCTGTACTCGCGTCCTTTGCGCCGGCTCGTCGCCGTAGAACTGAAGATCGGCGAGTTCATCCCCGAGTACTTCGGCCAGATGCGCTTCTACCTGAAGTGGCTAGACAAACACGAGCGCGAGGCGGAGGAGGATGCGCCCATTGGCCTGATTCTCTGCACGTCGGCGGACCGGGAACAGGTCGAGTTGATGGAGTTGCACAAGGACAACATCGTGGTCGCCGAGTACTGGACCGAACTGCTGCCGAAGAAGGAGCTGGAGGACCGGCTCCGGGTGATCTTGAGGCAGGCCAGGGAGAGAGCCGCCCGCAGGGCGCTGCCGAGGGCTCCGGCAGACACCAATGAGTAGGGTTGACCGCTGCAACTCGAAAGGGACTCCCGCAGGGTACGTGGGCAGGCAGGACTTGGACCGCATCGCGGACCGGAGCTGGTGCCACCGGTGCGAGTAATCACGTCCCGTCGTGGTGCGTTGCCCTGCGTTCGCCTGCGGACACGTCCGGACGGATCTCCCGAGTCGTGACTACGCGATGCGGGATAGTGGCCGCTGATGTGCCGACCAGCCGCTCGCTAGGGTTGCTCCGTCGCCGAGGGCAGGCGCCTCAAGGTGTCCATAGTCGAGTGAGGTCCCGGTTTGGTCCCGGCCGTCGCCGCAGCCGACGTTCGTGGCCCGAGATTTGGAGCGCCCTGGCGACCGAGATCAAGTCCGGATTGTCCGTCAAAATAGTACCGACAATTGTTCGCATCAGCCGCCATTTACCAGTCGGGACGGCGGGATTTGAACCCGCGGCCCCCTGACCCCCAGTCAGGTGCGCTACCAAGCTGCGCCACGTCCCGTTATGCGGTTGTCAGACCAAGCAACAGACCCAACCCCCTGACCCCCAGTCAGGTGCGCTACCAAGCTGCGCCACAGCCCGCACTGATGCCCGCGGGCGCCGGGCCGCCGACGGCAGGCCCCGGACGCCTGAAAGCACCAGGGCATGAGCCTAGCGCATGGCCCGCGCTCAGACCACAGTCAGCGTCACCGTCGAGCCTTTGCGCACCGATTCCCCGGCGGGCGGGTCTTGGCTCTGGACCAGGTGCAGGAGCTCGCCCAGCGGCGCGGTCTTGTCCGCTTTCAGGCCGAACTCGGCCAGCTTGGCGATGGCGTCCTCCACGTTCATCCAGAACACGTTCGGGACTTCCACGAACGGCATCCCGAGCGACACCACCACGGAGACCTCCGCCCCGCGGTGGGTGCCCGCGCCCGCCGCCGGAAGCTGGGAGATGATCAGGCCCTCGGCCACTTCCTCGGAGTATTGCTCGGTGACCGCCAGGGTCAGTTCCAGCGGCTCGGCCTGGGCCTCGGCGTCCGCCAGCGTCAGACCGGTCAGGGTGGGGGCCTCGACCGGCTCCGGGCCCCGGCTGACGACCAGGGTGATGGCGCGGTTGTGGTCGACCTCGGCGCCGCCGGCCGGTTCGACGTCCAGCACGACCCCGGCCGCGACGGTGGTGTGGTAGACCGGCCGCTCGGTCACTTTGCCGTCGAGCCCGGCCTCAGCCAGAACGCCGCGGGCGTGGGCGGCCAGCTGGCCGATCATCCCCTCGTCGGGCACGGTCGCCTGGCGCACCCCGCGCGAGACCACCAGCTTGACGATGGTGCCCGGCTCGACCCGCTGCCCGGCCTCGGCGCCGGCGTCGATGATGTCCCCGGCAGGCACATCGTCGGAGAACTCGGCCGTCACGTTGGCGCTCAGGCCGGCGGCGGTCAGCGCCGCCTCGGCCTCGGCTTGGGGGCGCCCGGTCAGCGCCGGCACCGGCACCAGCGAG
>JAIROU010000019.1 GCA_031257375.1 Bifidobacteriaceae bacterium | reverse complement strand
CCCCGCCCCCATCGCCACCTTGACCTGCAACTCCCCGGGCGCCTTAAGCCCGAACCGCGCCCGAGCCGTCGACTGCGGCACGATCACCGCCCCGATCAGCCCGTTCGCGCGCTCGACGCGGTCCAAGATCCCGACCACGGTGTAAGACCGGCCGTCCACGAAGACCGATGGCTGGTTGTCCACCCTGGTCACCCCCAGCAGTGAGGCCGCGTCCGCGCCCAGCACCGCCACCGGCTGGGAGGCCTGCTCGTGGAAGTTCGTCAACCAGACGCCCTGGTCCAAGACCCCGGACACGGCCTCGAGCACGCCCGGCGTGGCCGCGAACACGCCCGGCACCCGCGTCGGCGGCGCCATCGGATCACGCACCGGCGCGGCCGCGATGACCGGGCTCGTCAACTCGATTTCGGTGACCAGCCCGGCTGCCTCGACCCCGTTCAGCCGCGCGGCCGTCAGGTCCCCGTCCCACGGCAACGCCGCCTCTGCGGCGCCGTAACCGGCCGCGCCGAAGTCCTGCTCAGCCGGCCGGACCACCCCGTGAACAGCATCGACGGCGTTGAAGGTGGCCTCCAACTGCCGCGCCCCGGTCTGCGCGAACCCGACCGTCGCCACCAGCGACCCGATCCCTAGCACCACCGCCAGCGCCGTCAGCGCCAACCGCCCCGGCCGCCCGGCCAACCCCCGCACCGCCTCGCCCAGCAAGTCCCGGCCGCCGAACCCGTCCCCGCGCGCCGCCTTGGCCACAGCCCCGCCGGACCTCGCCCGGCGCCGCTCTTTTGTCCGATGCCGCTCGCCCGCATCCCCAGCCGGGCCGACGTCGGGCCGCCGGTCGCACGGCATCAGGCTTCCTCCCTCAGACGGCCGTCGCGCATGGCGAAACGGCGGCGGGCCGCCCGCGACACGTCCGGGTCGTGGGTGACCACGGCTATGGTCAATCCGGCCCGGTTCAGCTCCGCGAGCACGTCCAGGACCTCGCCGGAGGTGGCGGCGTCGAGGTTGCCGGTCGGCTCGTCGGCCAGCAGCAGGGCGGGCTCCCCGGCGATGGCGCGGGCGATCGCCACCCGCTGCCGCTCCCCGCCGGACAAGGTGGTCGGATAAAACCCGGTCCGGTGCGTCATCGACACGCGCTCCAGCGCGCGGGCGGCGCGCCAGCGGCGTTGGCCGCGGGCGACCCCCGAATAGGCCATCCCGAGCAGCACGTTCTCGAACACCGTCCGCCGGGGCAGCAGATGAAAACCCTGGAAGACGAACCCGAGCGCGCGCGCCCGCAAGCGCGTCCGGTCGCGGTCCCTAAGCGGCCCGGTCTCCACCCCGTCAAGCTCGTAGCGGCCGACCGTGGGCCGGTCCAACAATCCCAGCACGTTCAGCATGGTCGACTTGCCAGACCCGGAAGGCCCCTGGATCGACAGGTAATCGCCCTGGTAGATCGTCAGATCGACGTCCCTGAGGGCCAACACCTCGGTGGCGCCCGGGAACGACCGCGAGACTGCGTCCAAACGCGCCAAAACCTCCGCGCCGCCCCCGGGCGCCACCGCGCCCGGGGGCGGATCGGCGGACAGCGCGGCCGGGCGGCCCGGCGCGGGACCGGCGGGCGGCATCGGCGCGGGGGCGGGCGGCCGGTCCGGGCCGACCGTGGGCAGGCGTTCGGTGGTCACGTCAGCCCTCGTCGGCGGCATCGGCGGCGCCGCCCCCGGCGGTCTGGGCGGCCCCGGCGGCGCCCCGGCCGATCACCACCAGATCGCCCGCCTTCAAGTCCGCGTCGGCCTGTTTGACCTCGACCATCCCCTCGGCGGTCAGCCCGGGCACAATCCCGACCGTCCGGGTCGGCTGGTCGGCGGCGGCCTGGTCGTGGGCCAGTTCGCCCTCGACCACTTCGATGCGGGCGTTCCCGGCCGTGTCGGCCGAGACCGCCGCCAGCGGCACCACCAGCGAGTCCGCCGATGTCGTCCCCACCACCATGGTGACCAGCACGTTGCCGACCATCTCCTCCGGGTTCACCTGGCCCAGGTCCGCCACCGTGATCTTGACCTCGCACTGGCCGCCGCCGACCTCGCCGCCGGCCAGCCCCTCTTCCGCCTGCGGGCAGATCTCCTGGATCTGACCGGTCAAGCCCTCCGCGCCGATCGCCAGCTCGGCCGGGCCGCCGACCTCCAACAGCGCCGCCTCGTCCAGCCCCACCTGGGCAGTCACTTGGATGTCCGCCCCGGACAGGACCACGGCCGCGCCCTCGGTCGGCTGGCCGGTGTACGGGTCGATCGAGCCGCCGCCCGCGTTCGCCAAGTCGCTGCCGACCGCCACGCCGACTTGGTCGACCCGGCGCGGCAGATCGGTCACGAACACCACCGCGCCCATCGGCAGGGTGGTCCAAGCCGCCCGCTCGGCATCTGCCAAAGCTTCTTGGGCGCGCGTCACCGAACGTTCCATCTGCGCCAAAGCCGAGCGCGCGGCATCGGCGGCGGTTTGGGCTTGTTCCTTGGTCTCCGCGTCCGGCGCGTCCGCCACCGCTTTGTTGGCCGCCGCCAGATCCTTGGTGGCCTGATCGCGCGCCTCCTGGGCGTCCGTCACCGCGTCGCGGGCGTCGCGCACGGCCGCCGCCCGGCTGGCGTCCTCGCTGCCGGGGGCAGGATAACCGGCGTTCTCGTAAAGCGCTTTCACGGCGTTGGCCAAGGTTAGGTCATAGGTTTTCGACTCGGCGTTGCCGGCGTTCAGGCCCAGCGCGGCCAGGGCGGCCCGCAGCTGCAGCACGTCCGGCCCGGACGAGCCCGGCCCCATCGCCCGGTAGGCCGGGAAGGCGCCCGGCAGGATGAACACCGGGCTGCCGGAGACCTCCAGGATCACCTGCCCGGCCTCGACCACCGCGCCGACCTCCGGCACCTGCCCGGTCACCACCGGCGCGCCGACGCCCTCCGGCGCGGACGGGTTGATCTGGATCGGGTCGGAGAACACGATGTCTGCCCTGGCCACCACCGTCGAGGTGATGGCCCTGGCCTCGATCCTGGCCGTGATCAGCCCGTCTGGCGGGACCGCCGTCTCGCTGGCCAATTCGGCCGGGGAGCGGACCAGCCGCCCCAGGGCGAACCCCGCCCCAAGGGCCACCACCGCCACGATCGCCAGCACCCAGACCGCCTTGCCGGACCGCCACCAGGCGCCCGGCCCGCCGGTCGGGGGCGGCGCGGCGCCGGGCCGCTCGGGCGGCTGACCCCCAGGCGGGCTGGGTGTTCCGGGCGTTCCGGGCGGGCTGGGCGTGGGGCCAAGGTTGGTCGGTGGAATCGCCCCGGTCGGATCAAACGGCGAAGTCATGGGCTCTCCTTGGCAGTTTGGGGGCCTGCGGCTGCGCCCATGCTAACACCGGCGGCCACCTCCCCGGCAGTGCGGCCCGAGCCCTCCAGACAAACGCCGCCGCCAAGTCGAGTCGAAACCCATCAGTCTCCCCAAGTGTCCCAACCGCGCCCACCTCCCACTTAAGAAGTGTCCACCAAGACCCCCTTTGCTACAGCCAGCCTGTCAGCCCGCAAACCCCGGGAACGGTCGTCAAAACCCACCCCGACGGGGCGGTCACTGTCCGCCGGGCGGGCGCGCTCGACAAGGCGACCGTGACGCCGCCCGCCGCCTACGCCGCTGAGCACTTGGATCTCGGCTTAGCCGAGGTTCTGTAAACGCACCTACCTCTCACGAGAGTAGGAAGGCAGGCCAGAGATGGGCCACAACCAGCAGGAACAGAACACAACAACAGCACCGTTGCGGGCGGTGGCGTACGTCCGGATCAGTGATGACCCGGAGGGCACAGAACGGGGCGTGGACCGTCAGGAGGCTGATTGCCGCTCTTACGCTGCCGCGCACGGTTGGGAGGTGGTGGCGGTGTTCCGGGAGAACGACACGTCAGCGTTCAAGCAGCGCACGATCACGCTGCCTTCGGGTGAGCGGGTGCGGCGAGTGGTGCGCCCGGAGTTCCGCGCCATGCTCAAACACCTCGCCGACGGGCAAGCGCAAGTGATGGTCGCCTATGGCTTGGATCGCGCGGTGCGCGACCCCCGTGACTTGGAGGACCTGATCGACGCGAAAGTGCTGGGTGGGTTCGGCGTCCGCTCCGTCACCGGCTCCCTGCGGTTGGACACGGATTCTGATGTGGCGATGGCGCGCGTGTTGGTGGCGATGGCGAACAAGTCCTCCGCCGACACCGCCCGCCGCGTGGCGCGCGCGGCGAAGCAGCAAGCCATCGAGGGCACCTGGCACGGCGGCCGCGTGCCGTTCGGATACCGGGCTGTCAGCGGCAACCTGGTCATCGACCCCGACGCCGCCGAGTTGGTGCGAGAGGCCGCGCAGCGAGTGCTCGCCGGTGAGTCGCTGTATCGGATTCGTGCGGACTGGAATGAGCGCGGCATCCTCACCACGCACGGGTGCGCGTGGTCGGATAAAACGATCAAGATGGTGCTCCGCAGCCCCTCAATCAAAGGAGTCCGCGAGTACCGGCCGATCATGCCGGACGGCTCCCGCTCCAAGACCTCCCAGATGCAGGTGCAAGCGGTCTGGCCCGCGATTCTGGATGAGGACACCTGGCAGCAACTCGGTGACGTGTTCGACGCGCGGAAGAAGGCCCGCAACTTCCACACGCCCGGCAGGGGGGCGCGAAGCGCCTGTATCCGTTCTCGGGACTGATTCGCTGCTCGGATTGTGGGCGGGCGATGATCCACCGGGGCGGGGTGTATCAGTGCGTGCAGACCGTGCGGGGTGGCTGTACTCGTTCGATCCGCGCCACCGAGATACAGAACCTTGTCGAGGAGGCGTTGTTGGCGGCGTTCGAGCAGATCACCCTCAGCCCCCACACCCGCAGAAGGTCAGAAACGGACCAGACGGCAAGGGTCGGCCTCGCGGCCCGCCTCGATGCCGACCGTGAGTTGCTGGCCCGTCTGGATGATGACCACTATGACGGGCTGATCGACAAGGTCATGTGGGTGCGGCAACGCGCCAGGATCGCCGAGCGGATCGAGGCCACCCGCCGCGAATACACCGCCGCTTTGCCGGAGCAGGCGGGGCCGGGCATTGACGTGACCACGGTTGCCGCTGAATGGGCGGGGCGTACCCCGTTGTGGCAGTACCAGGCCGCAAGCCTGATCCTTGAAGCTGTGCTCGTTCACCCGCTTCCGGACGGCGTGAATGGTGCGACTCCTGCGCGCCGCCGTAACGAGACGGTCGAGGCGTTCCACGAGCGCCGCACCGCCTACCGCGCTGACATCCTCGCCCACCGGGTCGAGTTCATCTGGCGCGCCTAACACGAGAGATCCGTGTCCATGGCCCCGCCGCCTGATCGACACAGCCGGTTCAGGGTGCGGGGCCCTGCCGCGTCACCGCCACCGCCCGTTTCGTCGGGCGAGGTGCGGCGCATAGCCCTCGCAGTTCGGACAGCACCGAAGGGTCACTCACCGCTGAGGGGAAGCCCTGCGCCTGGCGAGATGCAGCGCCCAAGCGCGCTCCCAACGTCGGGTTCGATCGTCGCGGCGGCGACTGGGAGCAAGCGGACGGGCTGGCGGGGGCAGCGGTGCAAGTGGCTGTGGGGTGCTCATACTGACAGGTGCGACGCCCACCCCGCCGACCGTCTCATCTCAGGGAGCGCCGTGCTTGTTCGGCTTCGCGGCCCAGATCGCCGCTAACAGCCCCGTGTCACAACGCAGGGAATCGAGGGGTTCCCCGTCGAGCAGACGCAGGAGAACACCGTCGCCGGTCGGGGTTCCCGCGTGCTTCCGATCAGGGTGCCCCAGCATGATCCGCAGCAACGCCGACCACGACTTCGCGGGTACGTCGAACAGTACCGATATGGCGTGGTCACGGCGCAGCACCTCCACCGCGTTCGCACGCGAAGTGAGGTCAGCGAGGCGGTAGGCGACATGCTCCACGCAGTCGGCCACGAGTACCGCATCCCACCCGGTCGAAGCGAACAATTCCATGATCGCCGACAGCGCGGCGGCGACGCGCGAGTGGGCGGCGTCGTCGTCGGCGTCGTCGTCTTCATCAATCGCGGGGTTGACGGCGAAGGCAGGGTGATAGTCCGCCAGATGCTCACGATCAGCAAACCGGATGGCATCGTGGAACCCCGCGATCCGGGACGTATGACGCACCTTCCCGGACGAGACCAACATACCGGCGGCGCGAATCTCGACACCACAGGTGATCTGCACCGCCCGAGTCACCGCGGCCCACGGGTTCCGAGCTTTCCGGGTCGAGGGGGCGAGCATGACCTCGAACGCGGCCGAGGCAATCTCCCACGGGTCCAGCCCGCGCTTTTGTGCCAGGGGTCGGTATCTGACGGCGGTGTATCGCATCAGCTCTGCCGCTTCGCGATCATGCTGCCACGCACCCGGCCCGGCCTCATGTAATCGGATCAGCAGGGCGCGTAGCGCCTCGGGGTTTTCGAGGTCGTGGCTGGCGGAGCCAGTTTGTGCCGGAGCGTCGTTGCTGTTGGCGGGTGAAGTGTGTTCGGTCACGGTGGCACCTCCCGTGAAGGAGGTGGCCCACCACAGACCAAACCGAGGCGCGCATCAGCCGTCCCATCGCCTACCCCGTGCGGTGCGTAAGCCTGTTGATGGGGTTACGGTGTGCGGTGCCGTTCGACCCGTCGTGCTCTGGGAATCTTCGGAGCGCCGGCGTGGCCGGCTATCCGGCTTGGAGTAGCGCGAATGCGCAAGAACACCCAGGAGCGTCCGTTGGCTGCCTGTTCGGCGCATCCTGATCGGAGGGTCAGCGGTCGAGTTGGAGCCGCGCCCAGCCAGCGGCGGTGAGAATGGAGAAGACGACGCCGACCGCGATGGCGAGGGCAAGCTGGGCAGGAGACACGTTAGCGCCGTCGCTTATTGCCCAGAGGGCAGGTGCGGCGAGCGGCATCCAGCCTCCAGCGCCCGTGAGGACACCGACTTGGGCAAGGACGACGAGAGCGATGACGCTGCCGATTGCAGCAAGTACAGACCGCGCCAGAGTGGCGATCAACGCGGCGGGAACGGCGATTGCAGCCGTGAGCATACCGAGCGTTCCTTGTATAGCGATCCCTGCCCAGGTGTCAGCCGTTGGGATGTAGTAGCCGAGGACCAGGCCAAGTGCGAGGAAGCCGAGTGTGAGCACAATGCTGACCGCGATCGCCCAGACGACGTAGACGGCGAGCTTCGCAAGCGCGATCTGGTGACGGCTGACGGGGAGTGCGAACAGTCCGGTGATGGTGCCATCGGTGAACTCGCGGCCGAACATCCACGAGAGCACGACTCCGAATCCGAGAAGTGCACCAACAGCGGTGATCTGAGCCGCGTTGGCAAGCAGTCCGTTCCAGTCCAGCGTCGCTGCGGAACCGGCCTTGGCTGTGAGTTCGGGGTTGCCGCTTGCGAGAGCTGCGGTGATCCCACCCAGCAGTGCGAGTGTGCCGACGACGAGGGCAAGCGTGCCGATCGTGCCGACCGGGGAACGCACCAGCTTCAGGGCCTCGACTCGGATTGCCGCGTTCATCGCACGACCTCCTGCGGTGTCGGGTGGTGTTCATCGTCTTCTCGGATGCGATCAAAGAATGCGCGTTCGAGATCGCTGCCGGTGATGTCGAGTTCCCCGATCAGGCGACCCGCATTCATCAGCAGCACACGATCGGCGATCCGCGCCACCTCGTCCAGGTGGTGACTGCTGACCAGGATGGCTGCGCCCTCCCGAGCGCGGCGGGTGAGCTGGTCGCGGAGCAGGAGAACAGAGGCGGGGTCGAGCGCGTTACTTGGCTCGTCGAGCACGATCAGCCGTGGGTCGTGTTGCAGCGCCGAGGCAAGCCCCGTGCGCTGCTTGTTACCGAGGGAGAGGCGGTGGAATCGGCGATCCGCGAACGGTGCGAGCCGCCACGTCGTCAACGACTCCTCCATATGGCGCCGGTCGCTGCCGTGAAGCAGGCAGGCAATGCGCAGGTTCTCACGCACGGTCAGCTCCGGATAGGCCAGCGGCACCTCGATCAATGCCCCCACGCCCGCCCAGGACGAGTCGTGCGCATCGTCCAGCGACTCGCCGAACAGACGCACCGTGCCGCGTTGCGGGCGGAGCATCCGCAGCGCGAGTCGCATCAGCGTCGTCTTGCCCGCGCCGTTCAACCCGATCAGGGCGACGACTTCGCCCGGATCGACTCGGAAGGTGAGGTTCTCCACGCCCGCGCCGCCACGGAAACGCAGACTGACGTTCTCGAACTCAAGCATTATCTGCACCTCCCAGTACGTCGAGCGCGCGGCCGAGCGCATCACCCAAGCAGTCGTTCTCGGACAATGCCCAATCCAGCAGCGCGACCCCCAACCCAGAAATCACCGCTTTTGCCGCGACCCGTGCCGTGACCGTCGCGACGCCTCGATCTGCCAGCGCACCGATCAGCGCTGTGATCGTCTCCTCGCTATTGCGCTCGATCGCCCCGCCGAGTCCACTTGCAGCCGCCACCATTCGCAGACGAACCCGCAAGGCAGCTGTGCTCTCGGCGTCGAGTCCCGCCCATGCTTCCCGGACGGCCTCGACCACCGCTCGCATCGGCTGCTCGTTAACTGGCCGCGCCCGCACCGCATCCGCGATCAGCGGGTCGAACGGGTCAGCCAGCAGCAGCGCTTCTTTGGACGAGAAGTGCCGGAACAGCGTCATCTCGCTCACCCCAGCGCGCTCCGCGATCTGCGCGGTGCCGGTCGCGTCGTACCCGCGTTCCGCGAACAGCGATAACGCGGCCTGACTCAACGCCTCATGCGTTCGACTCCAACGATCCATAACTCTAATGTTAGTCACTAACAATTGAGGCGACAAGCCACGCCATAGCGAAGAGGCATACTCAAATGTTGTGGATGGGTTTGGTTGGGAGGGTGCGCCTTCCCGGTCAGTGATCCAGTAGTTCAAGACCTCAGTTTCGATCAGGCCGGCGGGACCACCCGCCGGCCTGGAAGGCACACCCCCGATGACACCCAATGCTACCCAAACACCGATCGTCGCGGTCGGCGAGCCGTGGCCGGACATGCCCGGCGTGGATCTG
>JAIROU010000042.1 GCA_031257375.1 Bifidobacteriaceae bacterium | reverse complement strand
GGGCGTGGTGACGCCGTTATGGCTGCCGGTGGAGACGACAATGGTCAAACGGGTCCCGGTCATCCACACCGCCGCCACCCTGTGGGCCGCCACCAACGGCGGCGCCGAAGAGGTGTTCTTCACCGACGAAATATGGCAGATCGACTGGCCCGACGCCCCAGAAGATACCGACCTGCACGGCGCCATCGGGCACCCCGAATGGGAAGGGTACGGGTCGTGGCCAGCAGACGGGCGGACCATCACCGTCGAGTTGTGGCGGATCGAGGGGGAGGTCACCGCCGAGTCCTGCTCCGCAGACAACCCCAACGCGAAGCTGGTCGCGGCCAACCAGGCCACCCCGGCTCTGAACACTTGGGGCGCCGCCCATAAGGTCAGCGGGTCGAGGTTCAAGGCCGAAGGGGACGCCACCTACACATTCGTCGTCAAATGGCCCGGCGACGCGCGCACCGAGCCGTACCAGTCGATCTGCGGGGAGAAGTCCGAAACGATCACCCTGAACCGCCAAGCCCCCGAGTTCGTCACCCAACTGCTGGCCGACGCGGACTCGGAAGGCGCGACCGCCGGGGAGGCCGCGGCCCGCGACGCCGCTGTCGAGGTCGAGCCGGGGACTGTCCTGGTCGACGTGCTCCACGCCACGTTCCCCGACCCGGACCAGCGGCAAGCGGACATGACGGGTTGGGCGGCCGCTTGGGACACGTACTTCCTGGCGTTGGACGATGCCGCCGAACCTCCGCGCGTCATCGGCGGCGGTGGCTAGCAGGTCTACGAGGGCGCCGTCTGCACGCCAGATACCCTGCTGGTCTCCAGCGGTGAGCCTATCCCGGTCGAAGGCGAAGGCGACTACCTGTCACCGCCGATCACCGCCCCTGACGGGCCGGGGATGGTGTTCACCGTCGAGACCGTCACCGACCGGGACGGCCAGGTCGTCAGGCGTGGAGCCTGCGGGGCCGTGTCCGAATCGGCCGTCATCTTGCCGCCACCAGAACCCGTGAAACCGAAGATCACCACCAGCGCGCCCCAACACGCCAACACCGGCGAGAAGATCCAAGACGAGGCGGTGTTGACCGGCCCCTTCCCGCAAGGAACAGTGATCGAGTTCTACTACCAGCACACCCCGTTCACGGACCCGGCCGCGGACCTGGACGAGTTGGCCTGCGAGGCGCCGGACCCGGCCAGCACGGAAGGCGCGGTCAAGATCGGCGCCACGGTCTTGGGCCACGACATCGCCGCGGGCGCCACCGAGACGCTGTACTCGCCCGAGTTCACCTCTGACGTGGAAGGCTGCACCCGGATCAAGGAAACCGCCTACGCGCCCGGCGAAGGCCCAGGCCGGGAGGTGCTGGCCGAGGGCAGGTTCGACGCGCTGGGCGAACGCACCATGTGGCGCCAGCCGCCCCCGCCGCCCGGCGACCTGCCCCTGACCGGCGCGAACGCCGGCCTGTGGGTGGCGGCGGCCGGACTGCTCGCGGGCAGTGGCGTTGTTTTGATGTTGGCTGCCTGTCTGCGGCGCCGGGCCGCGGGGAATGGGGATTCGGCGTGGTGAGCCGAATCGTGTTCGCTTCGGCGCGGACGGACTGGCGCACCCCCGAAGACGTCTACGCAGACCTCAATGCCGAGTTCAACTTCGACTTCGACCCGTGCCCGGCGGACCCCGGCTTCGACGGGCTGGAGGTCGAATGGGGGAAGTCGAGCTTCGTGAACCCTCCCTACGGGCGCGAGTTGCCGAAATGGGTCGCCAAAGCCCACGTCCAAGCCGACCTCGGCAAGACCGTGGTCATGCTGATACCCAGCCGCACTGACACGCTGTGGTGGCACGATCACATAATGGCCGCGCACGAGATCCGGTACATCAAAGGCCGGCTCAAATTCCAAGGCGCCAGGTGGAACGCTCCCTTCCCCAGCGCCGTCGTGATCTGGCGCGCCGCCGGCGCTTGACCGCGGCCCAACCCCCCGGACGGCCCGCCATGCTCCGAAACGGGGCGGCGGGCCGTTCCTGTCGCCTGGGGCAGCGAGCGCACCTGCCCGGTTGAACCAAGACGACCAGGGCGCGGGCGGCACCGCCCGCCGCGCGCAGCGAAGGAGGCGGACGGTGAGCGAGACGACGATTGGGCAGCCCGTCGGGCCGGGCGGGAGCCTGGCCGGCGAGTTGCGGAACTGGGCGAAAGGCACCAGATGGGCTGGGGCCGCCGTCGAACTCCTGTTGGCCGGGGTGAGGGGACGCCTCGCCTATCGGGGCGCCCCGTGGATCGAGCAACTGGGCGCCGACCGGGCCGGGCGGTCATACGCGCGGATCAACCCGGAGAAACTAATCGAACACGCCGGGCCATTGTCGGCGAGAGATTCGTCGCCAAAGTCGTCGCCAACCTAATCGACGATCAAACCCCCGTCCCCTTGGCCGACATCGCCCGGCTCGACCACAGGGAAGCCCGGATCGTGCTCGGCGCGCTGCGCCAAGCCGCCGGCCTGCCCCAACCCGCCCCGCCCCGCCGCAAAGATTGGGACCAGCCCCGGCCGTCCCAGCGCCGCCGGCGCTCGGGCTGTGAGACGGTCGCGGGTTGGGGCAGGCCGCGCCCCAAGCGTCCGCTGCCCTTGGGCGGGCCACCAAGCTGCGGAACCTACCCGTTCGTGACGCGGCCGCCCTGATCGAAGCCGAACGCGCGGCAGCGGGACGAACCCGCCGGTTCCGCCTACAGACCGCGCCCACCGCGAGCCGCAACGACCCGAGACCCGCTGGGCCGGGCCTCGCGCTCTGAGGCAGGGACGGCCGCCAAGCGCGGGTTTCGGCGTAGGCTGGTCGGGTGGTTGACCCAACGGGTGTTGAACTCGTTGACGCGATGAGCGTTGACGACCAGGTCGAGTTGATCTGCCATTTGCGCCGGTCTTGGGGCTTGGAGGAAGCGCCGCCGACCGAAGCCGACAAGCGGGTGCTGGACCAGAGGATCGCGGACATGGAGGCCAACCCCGGTGTAGGCGCGCCCTTGGACGAGTTCATGGCGAAGCTGCGCTTGGGGCGATGACCTTCGGTGTCATTGTCCGCCCGGCGGCTGAGCCGGACGTTTGCGAGGCGCGGGACTATTACACCGCGATCAGCTTGGACCTGGCCGAACGGTTCGAGGCCGATTTCCAAGCCGCGGCGGCCAGCTTGGCTGAGTCCCCAAACGCCACCGTGAGGTCTACCGGGACGTCCGGCGTGTGGCCATGCAGTCGTTCCCTTACCTGGTCTGTTACCGGGTGATCGGCCGCACCGTTTGGGTGGTCGCCTTGCGCCACGCCGCCAGCGACCCGGCCGTCACGCGTGGTCGCCTGCGGCAGCGGCTCTAGCGCGCAAGCCCACAGGAGGCTCTCCCTGGTCGCTGCTTCTTCCCCAGGGCCGACTGCGGGCGGCTACCCAAATGGCGAGGCGAAGTGCCTACAACCTCACCTGGTTCAGCATCGCGGGAACCACACCGGAGAGCTCTGCCACATCGCTTGCTTGAGCACTACCGCCAGCACCACCGCGGCACCCGCAGCCATGAACGAGCCGAAGAATCCAACGACCGACCAGGACCGCAGCGCAGACTTTCGGGACAGCCAGCCGCGCAGGTGGGGCCGGGCGTTCATGTCAAACAACGCGACCGTGCTGTCTTGTTGCGTCGCAGCCGAATAGAGGTCGCGGTAAGCGTGCTCTTGGCGAAGATACTCGGCCGACTGCCAGCCCATGACCAAGGTGGCAGCGAGTCCGAGCGCCGCCACGGCGGCGCTGCCGGCGTTGGTGGCCGTGGCTATGGCGACCGGCGGCTCGCTCGGCCGGGTCTGGGACCAGGCGCACATCAACGGGAATACCGATCAGGAGGGAGCGGGCTTCGTTGATGGTCGAAAGACTGAACGATGCCGGCGGGCGCGGCCCGGCGCAAGGAGATGGAATCGCAGTCTCGATGGCCCCGGGGCTTGTTTCGCGCGTCGAGGCTGCGATCTTATCTCCTTGGCGGGGGCCGCGCCCAGACGCGCGGATTGACGGCTGGGGCGCGGGGGCGCGGGGAGCGCGGCGGGGAGGTCCGGGGAGCGCGGCGCCGGACTCGGCGCCTGGCCCCGGCCGCCTCGGGCCCGACAGCGTGAGCCCCGGCGGCGTCAGGCCCGGCCCTGTCTTATCGCATGACATCGTGGACGGCCAGGCCCGGCCCGGTTGGGGCAGTTACGGCCACCCTTGCCCAATGCCGCCACCGGACCGGGCGGAGTCGTCGCAGTTCAGAGCGTTTCGGCCGGCCAGCCGTCCGCGCATTCGGGTCCCGCGGCCGGCCGTAACTGCCCCAACCGAAAACCGGGAGCAGAAAATGTTGGTCTCGATTGGGGAGCCCGGAAGAAGTGTTGAGGTCGACGCGGCAGCCCGCGACGAGTGCCGGCCTCGGCCGCCTCTGGCCGACTCGGCCGGGCGCCGGCCACATCGACCAACGACCCGGGGCAGCCACTTTGGCCATAGCCCCGCCTCCCCCCAGACCCATGACTACGACTCCGACACTCAAGGGGCTTGAGTCCTTCGTGAACTATGAACTGGTCGCCAAGTGACCGCCCGCGGCGGGCGGCGGGGCCTTGCCGGGGGGCGGGGGTTGGCTCTAGGCTTTGGGGTTCAAGCTGCTTTGCCTCCAAAGGGGGTCCCCCGTGTTTGATCCTGCCCAGGGCGAGTTCGCCGCCCAGCAATTCTTGGCCGACCCGGCCGCCGACCCGGCCGACTTGGCGGCCATCGCCGGGGCGTTCCCGGCCTTGGCCCCCCAAGTGGCGGCCCACCCCAGGCTGTACCCCGATTTGGAGGCATGGCTTCGCCAGTTGGGCCGCCCGGACGTCGACGCCGCCTTGGGCGCCCGCGCCCGCTGGCCGCAATCGGCCGAGGCGGCGCCGCCTCCGCCGGGCGCGCCGTCGGCCGCCTATCCGCTGGGCGGGCCGTATGGGCAATCGGTCGGGCCGGGGGCGGCGTATCCGCCGGACGGGGACGGAGCGGCGTGCGGGACGCCGTACGGGTCGGGGGCGGCGGGCGATCCTTATGCGCCCGAGGGCCTGACTCCTTATGCCCTCGGCGCCGGACCAGAGGCCAGGGCTGGGGCGCCGGGGGGCGGCAAGAAGCGGGGGCGGAAGGGACTCTGGGTGGCCGTCGCGGCCGTGGCGGTGGTGGTGCTGGCGGCTGGCGCGGTCTGGTTCTTCGTGCCGGGACTGCGGGGCGGGAAGACGGCATCGGGCAATCCACTGGCTGCCGACTTCGAGGCCAAGCCCAAGTTCGAGGAGGTCGTGGACCTGAAGAAGCTCTTCCCGGACGCCTCCAACCTGCGGCTCTTGGACTTCGTGGACGACGCAACGGTCCTGGTCAAGTCCGAGCCGGAGTACAGCGGAGAAGAGAGCTCCTGGTACCAGGGCTACGACCAGGATTACGCCAGCGGCGAATCCGACCGGGCCGAATACGAGGAAGCCTACGAATACTGGTGGGAGTGCGATAGCTGCGATTATCCCGACGAAGACGACTACATGCGCGATGACTATGACGACTACGGCGGCTACTGGGACGGCTGGAACGGGCAGACCCCGGCCGAGGAACCGGTGATCGACGACTCCGCGACCATCCTGGCGGCGGTCGACCTGCGTTCGCCGGACAAGGCGAAGTGGACCTTGAACCTGAACGAAGCCCTCAGCCTGCCTGACGAACGCCTCACGTTCGAGTACTACATAGGCGACAACTACTCGGACGGCCAAGGCAACCTGATCATTCCGGTCTGCGCTGACGATTCGGACTCCGACGAGTGTTATTGGGTGGGCGTCGATTACTCGTCCGGCAAGCTGCTCTCCAGCCGCGAATACGGCGGATCCTCGAGCAGCGAGTATGTGACGACGGTGGCCCAAGGGGTGGCGCTGATCACCGCATGGGATTCAGACTCAGAAGACGCCAGTCAGGCGGCCTACAAACTGACGGACCTGGAAACGCAGCTGTGGGAGGCCGACTGCCCGCAGACCAGTTGCGGCGTCATCGAGTCGGATGGATCGGTCTGGGTGTTGACCGAGGACGGCGCGGTCGACCTGGTCACCGGCAAGGACGTGGGGTTCAAGCGTTCGCTGGATGACAACGAATGGGCTTTTGGGCTGGCGGGGTCCATCTTCGTGGTGGAAGCAGACGACGACTCGGGCGAAGCCAGCTTGATGCGGGTCTCCAAGGACGGCGAGGACGCCTGGGACAAATCGATCAACCTCAGCGCCCTGCCGGTGATCGACGGCGGAACCCTGTACTTCCTGGATGAGGAAAGGCTGGTCGCCGTCGATCTCAAGTCCGGCGAGCGGGACTGGCGCACATCGATCGGCGATGTCAGCGACGACAACCTGTGCGTCGCCGGCAACGGCGGCATTGTGGTCGAGGGTTACCAGTCCGACGGCAGCTATGGCTCGTCGACATTGACCATCGTGGAGCCCAAGGAGGGCGAGAAGGTCAAGGATGATCTGGACGGGAGCCTCCTGGCCTGCGGCGGCAAGATGGTCTACGCCTGGGACGATGACGACCGCCTGGTGGCCTACTCGACCGCGGACGGCGACAAGCTGTGGTCGCTTAATCCGCCCGACGACGACGTCTCGCCTCAGGTCACCCCGGGCGGTCACTTCTACTTCACCTCCCGGACCTACGACTACGACTCCGAGACCGACACCGAGGAACTCGAGTCCTTCATAATCTACGAACTGACCGCCGCCTGACCGGACGTGCCGGCGACGATCTGCCTGGCAGTCGCGGCGGCCGCGTTCTGGCTGTCCGCCCCCGGGTTGGCGCTCGGCTGGGCGCTGGGGTTGCGCGGCTGGAACCTGGCCGCCTTGGCCCCGCCGCTGTCCTGCGCCTTGGCGGGCGCGGCCAGTTTGGCGGCGCCCGCTCTCGGCTGGGCTTGGGGCCCGGCGCCGGTCCTGGCGTTGACCGCCGCCGCCAGCGCTCTGACCTGGGCTTGGGGCCGTTTCGGCGGCCGCCCCAGCCCGCCTGGGGTTTTCCTTGCCCGATGCCGCCGTTCCCCCGCCCGATGCCGCCGTTCCCCCGGCCGATTCCCCCGTTCCCCTCGGCGACCGGGCGGCGGTTGGATCGCTCCAGTTGCCGCCGCCGTCGGCAGCGCGGCCGGTTTCGGACTGGGCTGGGGAGCCCTGCGGACGGTCGGCGCGATCCCGCAGGGCTGGGACGCGCTGTTTCACGGCAATCTGGTCCGTTTCATAGTCGAGACGGGCAACGCCTCGCCGTGGCACGCCGGAACGCTCAACGCGCCCGCCGCCGAGTCGGCCTACTATCCGTCAACCCTGCACGCCATCGCCGCCCTGGCCCCCGCCCAGGCCCAGGTCTGGCCAGCCCTCAACATGGTCTTGCTGGTCGCCTCCAGCGCGGTGTGGGTGAGCGGGGCAGTCTACCTGGCCGGGGTGTTGTTTCCGGGCCGCCCGCCCGTTCAGGTCGCGGCCGCGCTGGCGGCGGTGACGGTCCAGTCCGGCCCGGCCGGACTGCCGGACCTCATGTCCAACGCCCTGGCCCTGGCCTTGGCGCCGGGCCTGGTCGGCTTCGGCGTCCGGCTTTGCCAAGATGGCGCCCGATGCCGTCCGGGCGCCGCCCGCTCAGCCGTCGCCTTGGCGCTGGGCCTGGCCGGGTTGGCCGGGGCGCATCCGGGCGGGGTCTTGTCTTGGGCGCTGCTGATCGCCCCGTTCGCGGTTCGCGCCTGGTGGAAGGGGCTTTCGGCCGATTGGCGGGCCGGGCTGAAGGCCCGGTCGCTGGTCCGCCTGGCGGCGCCGCCCGCGCTGGGGATCCCGTTGGCGGTGGCGGTTTACGGTTCCGGGCTGGTCCGCCAGATGATCGATTCCGGCGGGGTGCCGAAGCGGCTGGGCCCGCTGGCGGCGCTGATCGAGGGCTGGTCGGACGGCTGGTCGCTGGACGCCTTCCGCCCCAATCTGCTGATCATGGCGGGCACGGCGGCGGCGCTGGTCTGGGCGGTGCGACAACGGCGGGCGAGGTTGGCGGCATCGGGCTACCTGCTGGCGCTGGGCGTGTTCACGGCATCGGCGGCCGATCTGGCCTGGCTGAAGCCGATCACCGGCCTGTGGTACTCGGACCCCCACCGGCTGGCCGGGACCGTGGCGGTGATGGCGGCGCCGCTGGCCGGGGCCGGGCTGGTGGCGCTGGCGGCCTGGGCCAAGGCGGCCTGGCCGGGCGGGGCACCCCGTCTGGCTGACGGCGCCCGTCGGGGAGCGCGCGGCGCCTGGCGCTGGGCGCCGAGGCGGCACGGCACCGGCGGTCGGCCCGAACTCGGCCAACGGCCTGCGGGTCCGGGCTGGTCGGCGGGGCGTCGGCTGGGAGCCTGCGGGCTGGCCCTGGCGCTGTCGGCGGCGCTGGCGGCGGGGGCGGTCGCGGGCGCGGCGCTGCCGGGGCGGCTCTACGCCGAGCGTTACGAACTGTTCGACCAGCCGCGCTCGGACCGCTTCTTCACCGCTCCGGAGTTGGCCATGATGCGGCGGTTGCCGGGCGAGTTGGAGCCGGGGGCCATGGTGCTGGGGAACCCCGCCTCGGGCGCGGGGTACCTCTATTCGATCACCGGGATCGAGGTCGCGTTCCCGCACATGACTGGCTCCTGGGGCGCCTCGCGCCAGGCGCTGTTGGATCAGTTGGACCCGCCTTGGCGACTGGGCGCTGGTGAACAGGGGCCGCCGCGTTGCCTGCCGGACGTCGGCCTGCCGGTGAGGTACTTGTACGTCTCGCGCTCGTCCTACCGGCGGTGGTCACTCGGTTCTTGGGATTCGCCGGGCGACCGCCGGGCTGGTTGGCGCCGGGTCGATTCGGACGGCGGCGGCGCCGTCTACGAACTCCCAACCTGCGAACCCGGCGAACTGGCGCAGGGATAGGTGGTCCGGGAGCCGACGGCGCGGACGGCGCCACGCCGTGCGTTTGACGGGCGCTGGTTTCGGGCGCTGGTTTCGGTGTCAGACCGGTTGCCTATGTTGGTCGTGTCGAACCGCCTCGGGTTGGCCGGGGTGGGGGTTGGCTGATTGAGGAGGAGGAGAAGTATGGCGGTGCCGGGTGGTTTGGCCAGGGCTGGGAGGTTGCGGCCGACCGGTGATTTGGGGTTCAAGAAGCTTTTGGCGTCGGAGGGGCACAAGGCGGTGACGCGGGGGTTCGTGGCGGACTTCTTCGGGATCGAGGCGTCTTTGGATGAGATCCGGATCCAGAATCCGTACTCAATCCACCCGGTCGACTTGTCGGCTGTCATCTGCCACGGTGATGGGACCGTTTGAGGCTGTTTCTGCCAGCAACATGGGACCACCTGGTTTGCCGAACTAGGGACCGCCTGGTTTGCCGAACTAGGGACCACCCGGCGCG